>CALWTR010000022.1 GCA_944384525.1 uncultured Clostridia bacterium | reverse complement strand
GCGGAATCTGTCGTTAATTAACAACAGACCCCGCAAATGCTTAAATTATATTTCTGCTCAGGATTCTTTTAACTTAGAATTGCAAAATCTTTCTTAAAAGTGTTGCACTTCTATTGACAATTCACTTAAGCAGCAGCTACACGGTTGACAGAGAGCGCGCAGAGAGTTATAATTTAAACGTAAAATAACGGCACGATACGACCGGGAACGAAAGGATACAGTCATGCTCCCCAAAATAAGTATGTTCCTGTCCGGTATGGCGACTCCGGAGAACGCCTGGTCCTCCAAGGACTTCGGACACTGCAACAGGATACACATCCCGCTGTCCGGGCGGGCTGTATATGTAGGCAAGTCCGGAGAAACTATCATGACGACAGGCAAACTTTACCTGTTTCCGGAGAGCGATTTTATCTCGTTCAGTGAGATCGAGGGAGAGCCATACCTGCACCTGTTTTTGGATTTTTATACAACGCCGTTACTGTCACTTGACCGTCCGCTTGTACTCGATCTTGAAGAGGATGAAGAGCTTAACGCTCTCGCCTACACATATCAGCTCACCATTCCCGGAGAACGCAACGCTTCCGGTTATCATATTTTTTATCGGGCGGACAGGAGCGACAGCAGTATATACGACAAGAATATTTTCGACAGGGTGTGCGAGGCCCTGATCTATATGGTATTCAAAAAGGCGGGCGATATTTTTTATTCCGACGAGAGGATAAACGCGGCTCTAAACTACATAAGCACTCATTACGCTGAGGATATCGACAACGATACTCTATCAGCACAACTGCATATAGATTCAAGTCATCTGATACGCATATTCAAGACTACGATAGGAGTAACTCCGCACCAATACATAACTGAATACCGTGTAAATAAAGCAATACAGATGCTCAGCTTTGGCGAGCCTGTCAAAAGCGTATGTTATGAATGCGGGTTCAAGACGGAAAACGCCTTCAGGATAGCGTTCAAAAAATTCAAAAACGTATCTCCGAGCAAATATAAATAAAAAAGAAGCGCAAGGGACACCTACCATAAAGCAGGTAGGTGTCCCTTGGCATTTTGTTAATTGGGTTGGATGCGAGAATGAATTGTAGTAAAATCAAAATCTAATTTTGGAGGATACTACAATGACAAAGAACTTTGAATCTTTTTATGAAAACCTCGGAGGAACCTACCGCGAGGAAAACGGGCACCTTATTCCCGATATTGCACTTCCCGAACAAGTCAATTATCAAATTGGCAAGTACGGGCAGTTTTATCTTGACTATATTAAGAATCACCGTCGCGGAAGGTACACCACACTACTGACAGAAGGAAAGCTGAACGCTCGGCTGCACGAAATTGACCATGAAGCAAATCAAATGCTTGAAACCATCATCTCCCGCCTCACTGCCGAAAGAGGTATCGACGAGAATTTGAAAGCTCGCGATATGCTCCGTTGGGTTGCTGAGATGAACAACATCAAAGCAAGCGCGGAAGAAATTATATTACAAGGTATAGTATATCAATAAGCAAAATAGTTAAAATATCGCCGAGGCAACTGTTCGGTTTAACAGTTGCCTCGGCTTTTTGGTAACGGTTTAGGCTTTTGTGATTTCAATTTTTACGTTAAGGGTATTTTGCGCGGTTGCATGGAACGCGCGGTAATGTCCGTTGCGGTTTGCGGCGATCTTTTTCAGATCTTCTATCTTTCCGTTCGTAGTGTATCTACACACCCACCCCTCGTAGGATACCGTCAACGAATGCTCGCCGACAGTAATTTGGGGAGATACCTCTCCGTCAAAGCAAAATGCGGGAATGGTATATCCGATCTCACCGTCACCCTCAAGGGTAATGGACACACCACCTTCGTTTACCGTATAGTGTTCTTTTACAACATGATCATCAGAAAATTTACACAGAAGCGTTGCAGATGCACAATCCTTGGCGGTTTTGGAGCGCAACACCTTATATGTCGCGCTTTCCTCCGTGCCCAAATGCCAACCGTCCTTTTCTCGGATGGCAGAGCACATGGAAAAGGCAAAGGACTGTTCAACGTCTACCGTATAGTTTGGTGTTGCGGGACAGGGACAGGACAGACAGATCGTGGACGGAGCGCCCTCTCGGTGAACTCTGCCAAGACCATTTGCGTCGTAATGGGGATCGGCGTTTGTATCAAATTCAAGGGCGTAACCTCCACTCTTTAGAAAAAGCTTGTGAAAATGATAGGAAGTCTGAAATGCTACCGACTCGTGATCTGAAGCGACTTCTGTCGGAATCGAATCGTCGCAGAGGAGGTAAGCGGCGTAAAGATTGGATGCCGCCGTGATCATGTATTTATCGAAATACGCATAACCCTCACAGCCATATTTCGTTTCGGTCGGAAATCGGTTTTTGATATGGCGGATAGGCTTTTTATCGAGCCAAGCCTCTGTGACATCTAATGCTCGGGCAATTGCAGACTTGAACGTCATTGCAAGCTTTGTTTTTTCTTCCTCTGCATATCTTCTTGCCTCGTATTCAAACAGAAGCATCATCCAAGCTTCGTTATGCAGAAATTGATTGCTTCTTCCTCCAAACGGGATCTCTCCGTTAGGAGATTGCATTTTCAAGGTCAAAAGTCCCGCTTCTTTCAAACAGTTGTCGATCTGCTTGTCATATTGTCCGTGGTAGCCGAAGTGAAGCAACATAGCAAACAATCCGCGGGAAACATAGTCATACATAATAGGCTGATGAATCAGCTCTTTGGAATTGTCCCGATACATTCCGTTCTCATCCAGCCACTGAAATTGGCAGGAAAGCTGTCGGTCGATAAAATCAAAATTCTCACCAAGACCGAAATGCACTCTTGCGTATTCGCTGACCGCCCCGAATATCGCCCAGTTGGTGATTCGATCCGTTTCGGATTTTACAATAACGTTATAGCACGTCTCCGGAATGATCCTGGAGATTTTTTGTTTCCAACGCAAGAGATGCTCTTTCTCAACGGCTTTTGCTTTCTCGATCTCATCGATACAGCAAACGATCTCACGAACCGAGAACTCGTTTGCCGACTTCACGTAGGGACGGAGAAACATATCGCAACAAACGTCCATCATCTCCATAAAAAGAGGCCACAGATCTTTTCTTCTTCCATGCGCAATCAAAATTCCGATATTTGCTGTCAAGCGTGGAAAGCCGTGTTCGGTAAGTCCATTTGTTTTAACGTCGTTCAAATAACGCAATATGTGTTCGTCTGTATAAGCGGAAAGCGCTTTTTCCATCAATATAATATAGCGTTCTTTCATGATTTTCTCTTTATGCCATCGTTTCAAGTATTTTCATACTTACTTCGTATTTACAAGATTCACCGTTGAGGAAAGCCCTATATTCGTCAAGCATATATTCGCCCATCCGTGCTACCTCGTCACCCGCGCTTCTTTTTTATACTATCTGTCTTCTCGGAAATATGTCAGTCCCAGCGATGCCGGTCCCTGGTTTTCTTTGCGTTTACTAAGACTTATCACTATCAACACTATTATAGTTATAATGTACGGAAGAGTCTGCGCCAGGTCGGTAGATATAGAGATACCGATCATTGAAGGCAGGTACTGATACGCCCAGTAGAAGAAACCGAAGAGATAAGATCCCCAGATGAGGTTCACAGTCTTCCACATAGAGAAAATAACAAGTGCCACAGCAAGCCATCCATACGACTCGATATCCGCGATATCCGCAGTAGCCCATCCGCCGTCCTTGAAATCAAGAACACAATATATTCCAGCGCATCCTGTTATCCCGGCCCCTATGCAGGTCGCAAGATATTTATACTTTGAAACATTTATACCCGCCGCGTCAGCAGTAGGAGGATTCTCGCCTACGGCACGCAGGTTAAGCCCGACCCTGGTTTTGCTTAAAAACAAAGTTACAAGTACTGCGACGACGATAGTTACATAGAACATAAAACCGTACGAGAACAGAATATCCGACGCTATGCCCAGCGAATCGGAGAGCCACGGTATCTTTTTCCCAAAGACGCCGGCCGCAAATCTTGCTCTTATATTACCGGTCGTAGTCTTAATGCAGAGTTTCGTGAAGAATTTAGCGACTCCCACACCGAATATCGTTATAACAAGTCCGACGACATTCTGATTCACACGCAGTGAAACTACAAAAAAGCTGTATATCGCGCCCATTATAGCGGCCGCCAGAAAAGCGCAGGAAAGCGCTATCACGATACACAGGAGGGCATTTGGAGACTCGACCGAATTTTCGTATCCGTGGGCTCCGATCATCCCAAAGGCAGCTCCGACGCACATTATTCCGGGAGTGCCGAGATTCATATTACCGGCTTTTTCAGAGATGGTCTCTCCGATTGCTCCAAGCATGATTACCGAGCCAAATACCAGCGCCTGATTTATCCATATTACAAGAGTTCCCATATCATTTCTCCTCCTTGCGTGAACGGAATATCAAACGATAGTTTATAAAGAACTCACTGCCTATGACGGCGAGGAGAAAAATTCCGGTAACTATCGAGGACGCGCTCGTATCAAATCCCTTGCGCGCATACATATCTGCGATAGAGCTACTTCCCTTCTGAAGGAATATTACCATAAAGGAAACAGCGATCATCGTCAAAGTATTGAACTTTGAGAGCCATGCAACTATTATTGCGGTAAATCCGTATCCGCCTGCCGTATTATCCGCGGAAATAGTATGCGAATTCGATACTGTAAGAAAACCGCAAAGGCCGCAGACTGCACCGGATATCAGCAAAGTACGAAGCATTACTTTGTTTACACTTATCCCGGCGTATTTAGCGGTATTACGCGACTCGCCGACAACTGATATCTCGTATCCATGCTTGGTTTTTTTCAGATATACATACATCAATACCGATACGAGAAGTATAACTAAAAAATACCAAAGATCCTCATTGAGAAAAAATCCGTCCTCATTTCCGCCCCAGAGAGATGACAGCCATCCCTTCTTGCTCTGGCTGTTTATCTCGCCGAGCGCGGATTTCTCGCCGCGCCATTTATTATAATAGTAATTGACCAGGTTCATAGCTATATAGTTCATCATCAGGGTGAAAAGCGTCTCGTTCGTATTGAACTTTGCCTTGAAGGCAGCGGGGATAAACGCCCAGAGCGCCCCCACCGCAAGCCCTACTATAAGCATAAGGAGTACCAGAAGCAATGAAGGCAGCGAATCGCATGTATACATGATTATCGTGGAGGCAAGCGCGCCCATAAGGACCTGTCCCTCACCGCCTATATTCCAATATCGCATTTTAAACGCCGGAGCAAGCGCCACGGCTATACATAAAAGCTTGGCGGAATTCTTTATAAATTCCCAACGGCTAAATGAATCGCCAAACACGCCCTTGAACATAGTTGCGTACAGACTTATGGGATCAAGACCCGTTATTGCAAGTACGAAAAGAGCATTAACGACAAGTGCCAGTAAAACCGCTCCGGCTCTTATCGCCCATGCGCTTTTCTGACTTATAGAGTCACGCTTTGAAATCCTTAAAAAAGACTGATGAAAATCAGTTTTAAGGCTCTTTTCGGTATTCATTCCTGCACATCCTCCTCAAGAACGCTTTTTGTGTTAGTCATAAGAAGCCCTATCTCCTCCTTGGTGGCTGTCCTGCCGTCAAGAATACCGCTGACCCTTCCGGCGCAGAGGACGAGTATTCTGTCACAGAGCGCAAGCAGAACGTCGAGGTCCTCTCCTACATATATTACTGCAACTCCTTTTTTCTTTTGCTCATTGAGAAGCCGGTATATAGTATAAGATGTATTGATATCAAGACCGCGGACAGCATATGCAGTCATTAATACAGTAGGTGAAGAGGCTATTTCCCTGCCGACAAGCACCTTCTGGACATTGCCGCCGGAAAGCCGGCGCACCGGTGTATCGACCCCCGGAGTCACGACCTCGAGTTCTTTCATTATTTTTTCCGCAAGCTCGCGTGGTTTCTTTGTCTCTGTAAAGAATGATGTGCCGTCAGAATAATTTTTGAGCATCATGTTTTCCGCCATGCCCATAGAGCCGACCAGTCCCATGCCAAGCCTGTCCTCCGGAACGAATGAGAGCGAGACCCCGAGGCGCCTTATCTGCACCGGAGTCTTCCCTATCAGCTCTTCTTTCTCAGTCCCGCCCTTTGGATAATACTCGATATGACCGCCTTCCTCTACCGTCTGAAGTCCGGCAATAGATTCAAGCAATTCTTTCTGACCGCATCCTGAAATACCGGCTATACCTAGTATTTCTCCACCATAGGCGGTAAAAGAAACGTCGTTTAATATTTTTCTGCCGTCCGGATTGACGCATGTAAGATTTCTCACACGCAGTCTTTCGACCGGATCCTGAGGCACAGGTCTTTCGATATCGAGCTCGACCCTCTTGCCGACCATCATTTCGGTGAGCGAGAGCTCTGTCGCGTCCTTCGTATTGACGGTGCCGATATACTCGCCCTTGCGGAGTATCGAGACCCGATCGGATACGGAAAGGACCTCCTGGAGCTTATGGGTTATTATAACTATCGCCTTACCGTCATGCTTCATATTTACAAGGACATTGAAAAGCCGTTTCGCCTCCTGAGGAGTCAGGACCGCGGTAGGCTCATCGAGTATAAGCACCTTTGACCCGCGATACAGAACCTTGACTATTTCAAGCGTCTGTTTCTGAGATATGCTCATGTTGTAGACCTTCTGCGCCGGGTCTATATCAAAGCCGTATTTGTCGCATATATTCTTTATCTTTTCAGAGATCTTAGCGATGCTGTATCTTCCCTTTTCGTTGCATCCAAGAGCGATATTCTCTGCAGCGGAAAATACGTCTACAAGCTTGAAATGCTGGTGTATCATACCTATGCCGAGCTCAAACGCCGCCTTGGGAGACGGTATGTTGACCTCTTTACCATCTATGAATATCTGTCCCTTGTCCGGATAATATATCCCGGAGAGCATGTTCATCAGCGTTGTCTTTCCGCTGCCGTTTTCCCCGAGCACGGACAGTATTTCCCCGTGTCTTATCTCAAGGTCGACGTTTTTGTTCGCGACCACACCGCCGAAGGACTTTGATATCCCTTTCATCAAAACGGCAACTTTAGGTTCCATATATGTAAAACTCCCCGATACTTTACTTAAATTATCTGTAAAAGATCAAATATCCTTAAACTTCAACGAGGGAAGTCGTTTCCGGCTTCCCTCAAAGGTGATTTTTCTGATGCTTTAACGTCAGTTGAGCTCAGTTATACCGTCTATACGGAGTGAGAAATACGGAGCCGCACGGAAAGCGGACTCATCAAAGTAGGATACTCCGTTAGATGTCTTTATAGCCTCTACTGTTTCGCCCTGGTATATAACTGCAGGAGGAGTAACAGCAAAATTCATATAGGACAGATCGACCGGTGCAGTCGTTACGGTGGCACCGTTCACAGTAAACTTGCTGGTATCGAAGACGTGAAGAGTTCCGTTCTTTATTGCATTAGAGACCTCGGTCACCTTCTCCTGAGTGCCTGCGGCACATGCGCTGCCCAGCTCTGTGGTTCCAACTGCGCCTACGGAATAACCCTTGGACCAGTTTTGCATACCGCTCATATCGCCGCTCTTGAAGGCGTTAAAGAGATCAGTATAGTAAACGGACCACTCGTTGGTAGCGGATGTGAGTGCAACATCGGGAGCTACGTCAAGCATGGATACGTTGTATCCTACCGAGAATACATGATCGTTCCCTGCCTCGTAAGCAGCCTGTACAGCAGTAGGTGCTCCTGCGGAGTCCGCATGCTGACCGATTATGACGCAACCGGATGCAACAAGCTCTGCCGCGGTGGTCTTCTCCTTGTCAAAGTCGAACCATGAGCTGGTGTACTTAACATCCATAACTACGTTGGGAACTATCGACTTGATGCCGAGATAGAAAGCGGTATATCCGGATACGACCTCGGCGTAGTTATATGCGCCGACGTAGCCGATCTTTATATTCTCTCCGTCATAATTGTTCGCTGTGAGCTTATTGTTATCAACGAGCTCCTTGAGCTTCATTCCGGCAACTACACCGGAAACGTAACGGGACTCGTATACGTTGGTAAATGCATTGTATAAATTGTCAAGACCGCTTATCGCAGCATAGTCACCCGTCATAGCCACGAAAGTTACATCGGGATTATCCTTGGCAGCCGTAGCCATGAAGTCCTGATGACCGTAGGAGTTGGAAATTATGAGCGAGCAGCCCTGGGATATCAGCGAGTTAGCCTGAGTAACGACGGAATCATTCTCCGGAACGCTGTATTTCCAGATTATCTGGCTGTCCTTGAGTCCAACATTCTCGGCAGCCTTCTCTATGCCGAGTATGTGCGCGTAGGTGTAACCCTCGGAATCATCACCGAGAAGGATGACGCCGATCTTCAGATCGTCCGTATCGTCGCCGCAGGATGCAAACACGAGCGCAAGCGAAGCGAGCATGCACACCGCGAGGACAGCAGACAGAATTTTTCTGAACATTATTAAATCCTCCGAAATAAAATTATTTTAAAATGGCAAAGCCGTTTAAAACACGTTATTTGACCGCGCACAACATTGTCCGGCGGAAATACAATAACAAACGTTAACTTTATGTTAATATTTTAATATAAAAAACGTAAAATTTCAATGCACTTTTATTACAAATACCGCTAAGAAAGAACAGCGCTTTTTATTTATTTTGACGCAAAGCGACAATTTATACTATGAACTCATCTGTGCGTATCGGGGAGTTATCTGTGATACAGCTTTTTGGTCTGGTAGATCGGCTCGCATGTAAGGTTCATTCCGAGTTTTCTGAAAACGTCAGTATCTACGGCAGAAAGTATCACGCTGGAATGCACCTGTGCCCCGGTGAGCTCTGATATCTTCTCCATTGCTTTGGCGGAAACGCCTCCGGACGCCGCCGAGACTGCGAGCATGACGAGTACCTCGTCTGTATGCAGCCTTGGGTTATGATTTCCGAAGTTGTCCACCTTAAGCCGCTGTACCGGTCCTATTATCTCAGGGGCTATAAGATCGATGCTTTTATCTATATCGGCCAAAGCTTTGAGCGCATTCAGGAGAGCCGCAGAGGATGCTCCGAGCAACGATGAGGTCTTGCCGGTGACTATCCTGCCGTCATTCAGCTCTATTGCAACCGCTGGCTGACCGGTCGCCTCTGCAAGAGAGTTAGCCGCGTCAACACAGCGCCTGTCCTCCTTGGATATCCCGAGCTGTCTCATCAGCAGTTCTATTTTATTGATCTCGGAATCTGTCCCCTGCCCCTTTTTCTTTGCGCAAAGCGCAGCGTAATACCTGCGTATTATCTCCGCATTTGATGCCTCACTCACCTTTGCATCATCGACGATCGAAAACCCTGCCATGTTGACGCCCATATCCGTCGGCGACTTGTAAGGACATTTTCCGAGTATTCTCTCAAACATGGCGCGGAGGACCGGGAATACTTCTACGTCCCTGTTGTAGTTTACCGTGGTAACGCCATACGCCTCGAGATGAAAAGGATCGATCATATTCACATCGTTGAGGTCAGCGGTCGCCGCCTCATATGCGACGTTTACGGGGTGCTTGAGCGGCAGGTTCCATATCGGGAAAGTCTCGAACTTGGCATACCCGGACGTTATCCCTCTCTTGTGGTCATGGTATATCTGCGAAAGACATGTAGCCATCTTTCCGCTGCCGGGTCCCGGAGCGGTAACGACGACGAGCGGGCGCGTCGTCTCTATGTACTCGTTCTTACCGTAACCGTCATCAGAAACTATAAGAGGTATATCAAACGGATACGACGGGATCGCATAGTGCTTGTAAACTTTTATTCCCAGACGATTGAGCTTGTCCTTGAACGCCTTTGCGGACGGATGCTCCTCATATCTCGTCATCACGACCGATCCGACATAAAGCCCGAAGCCTCGGAAAGCGTCTATGAGCCGTAGCACATCGTCGTCATATGTTATACCGAGGTCTTCTCTGACCTTGTTTTTCTCTATATCGGCGCTGTTTATAGCTATTATTATCTCCGCGTCGTCCTTAAGCGAGGACAGCATCCTGATCTTGCTGTCAGGAGCAAAACCGGGGAGCACTCTTGCAGCATGGAAGTCGTCAAAAAGCTTTCCGCCGAACTCAAGGTAAAGTTTACCGCCGAAAAGCGCTATCCGCTCCTTTATCTTCTCAGACTGAAGTTTGAGATATTTTTCCCTGTCAAAAGCCGTGTTAGCCATATACTGAACCTCGGTAATCAAAATTTATACAATAGATTATACCACATCCTCCCCTTGCCTGCAAGATTTATTTTCAGGTTTTTGCCGAGTTGACGGCGCGGCTTGAAATCACGTCGGATTTATGTTATTATATTGACAGCAGGATATATCTGATATGAAATTCGCCGCGTTTATGCGAATAACAAGAGAAAGTTGGGCTTTTTATGTACGGAAATGATTTTTATTACGGATACGGCCGATCTGATTGGGGACAAAACGGAAGCGCGCCGGAGCTCTTTGATGAAAAAGAAGCATCAAAGTCGATATCGCGCTGTTTTCTTGCGCTCACTTTAATATCGCTCATAACGATAGCTCTCCAGTTCCTGTTCTCGCTCTTTTATATCATTGCGGCAAACATAGCTCCCGGGTCCGGCATGACCTCCGCGCTCTACAGCTTTATAAACAGTCAATACTATACCTGGGTAATGTCTTTGATACCGATGTATCTGATCGCCTTCCCGATATCGTTGCTCATTATCCTGCCGGTCAGGCACAGCGCGCCGAGGAAACGAACTCTATCCCTCTCTTATCTTATTGCCCTCGTACCGGTATGCTATGCCGCAATGTATGCAGGATCTCTCATCGGTAACATCATCAACTTATTTTTCATGGGGATAAAGGGCGGTATTATCGAAGACCAGCTGAGCGAGCTGATATCGTCATCCGATATATGGCTCACGATACTGGTAACGGTAATAATAGCGCCTGCGCTTGAAGAGATCATATTCAGAAAGCTGCTGATCGACCGATTATACCGATACGGCGAGCTGTTCAGCATACTTGTATCCGGTATAGCATTCGGTATTTATCACCAGAATTTTTATCAGTTTTTCTATGCTGCGTTCATCGGTCTGATATTCGGCTATGTTTACTGCAAAAGCGGCCGCGTCATATATACGATACTGCTCCATATGATTTTGAATTTTCTCGGCGGGGCGCTGCCTATGTTCGTATATGATGCCCAGGATCGATTCGTCGCCGCAACGGAAGATATGCGCCTTTTCGCTGAAAATATAAACAGCGTTTTATTCTATCTTAGCTACATCGTATTCATAATCTCGATGGTGATCGCCGGCTTGCTCCTGTTTGCACTGAATATAAAGAAATTGAGATTCGAAAAGCCGAATATGCTCATTCCACCGAAGGATCTTGCAAGAGCAACGTTCGCGAACGTCGGAATGATAATGTTCCTTGTCCTGTCGGCAATAATGTTTGCCCTCTCGATATTCATGTAATAACTTTATCTGCCCTGTTCCCACATAACATAACGCCGCTCGAATCCGGGATATGATCTCAGCGATCCTGTCAGTCATCCGGATCAGAATGCGGCACGTAAAAAAGCGGACGTGTTTATGCACGTCCGCTTTTTTGCTTTGACCGATGTCAAAAACTTATCACCAATAAGGATGCCAGTCGGGATCGAGCAGGCGGTGGAGCGCCTCCATGTAGAAGTAATCGCCCCAGATGTTGCACTCATCGACTCCGCCGTTATGCGGCTTTGAATATACCGCATGAAGGAGCAGGCCGTTCGACTCCGGGATATCCTTGGTAAGATAGTTGTCTATGAGAGAATTCATAATATGCTTTATCGCATTCTGGTATATTCTCTTATCCGGATCAGAGTCATCCATATGCTTGACCCCTTCTATAATGCCGCAGACCGCGATCGCCGCCGCAGAGGAATCTCTGGGCTCGTCTCCGTCCGTGAAACAGAGATCCCAGTATGCGATGTAGTCATCTGGCAGATGGTTGAGGAAGTAGTTGGTCGTTGCTCTGAACATTTCCATGGCCTTGTCGTTGTGCTTGTACATATAGGTGAGCATAGGTCCGTATATACCCCATGCCTGCCCTCTCGACCATGCTGAATCATTCGAGAATCCCTGCGCGGTAACGCCTTTGAGCGGCTTTCCGGTCGCGGGATCAAAGTAATATGTATGATGCGTGGAGGCGTCCGGACGAAGTATAACGTCGGCTGTCGTGTTGAAATGATTGTATGCCATCTCATCGTATTTGGGGTCACCGGTGACCTCGCTCGCCCAGTAAAGGAGCGGTATGTTGAGCAGGCAATCTATTATGAGTCTGAAGGAATTGACGTCGTTGACGTCGCCCCAGGCCTGTATGAACTTAGCCGTCGGATGGTATCTGGTTATAAGGTGATCCGCCGCCATGATCGCCGCGGCCTTTGCCTGCTTGTTTTTATCGAGCTTCCAAGCGGCAACACAAGAGGGAGTATAAAGAAATCCCATGTCGTGGTGATTCACGCCCAGCTTCTCTTTTATTCTTTTGTAATAAGACGGTATCTGACCGAGCGCAACGTTTCTGTACTTATCGTCGTTGCCGGTAAGCTCATATGCGTGCCAGAGCATTCCGGTCCAGAACCCCTGGTTCCATCCGCCGGTGTTCTTATCGGCCTTATATACGTTGTTATATGAATTGTGGGACGGGAAAAGCACCGCAAATGGCTCAAGGTTCATATCTATTTTCTTGAGCGCCTCTCCAAGTGCATACTCCAGCTTCTCGCGCGGAAGATCGACATCGCAGTATTTTGCGGGGTCAACAATCTCCGGTTTCTTCGGGATCATAAACAGTCCTCCTTGAATTATCGAAAATATTTAATAATATTTGCTGTGAACTTTCATCTGCGCGATCCGGGGCAACGCCGGAAAACGGATCCCGCCGCATGCCTCTACATTATAAACCATAAAACTAGCATTGTCAATCCCGACCGGGATTTTTTAGTTTTTCGGCGGCATAATATCGCGCCCGTTTTTTCTTTTGCTTCTTGAAATTTTTACAGCCGTATGGTACAATATAAGAAATGAACGCATCTATCGATACAAAACGCAAAATCAAAAGGATGTTACCGCAATGAAAAAAGCAATATCTCTTATTCTTGTAATCGCCGCGCTCACAGCACTACTTACCTCATGTAAGGACGACGATATTTCTCCCGTATTCGTAGGATGTCAAGACTATATCAGCGAAGACAAGCTCAATATAAGATTTGTATCCGTCTCTCCGACGACTGAATTCAAAAACACCGGTTACAACATTTATATGACCTATTATGCAGACGGGGGCTATAACGAGACCGAAGATATAGGACAGCCATGCGAATATACGCACGAGAAGATAACAGGCAAGGACGCTGACGGCAACACGCTGACATATACGTCGCAGGAACTTAACGGAGCGATAATAATAACCCTCGTGCTCAACAATGTTCAGATATACAGCGATATGGAGTTCAAGGTAGTACCGTACTATATGACCGAGGGCGGAGAAAAGATCGAGGGAGAGGCGGTAAAGGTATACTATGTGAACGGTGCGCTCAGCCGCATAACGACGGATACCGCGGACAATGTCAAGAACTTTGCAACTTCCAAATATTATTCTGACTATTTCGGATCCCTCTACCGTTTCCGCTGAACCGTATTATCTCGGCGTTCCGTAAAGCAGGATCGTAAATTTTTCTGCACCTGAATAAAATATCATGAATAAACTCTCTGTTTCCGGGGAAGACTGAAATGTCACGCAGATCTCATCTGCTGAAAATACCGGAAAAGAGAGTTTATTTTTTATGAAGAAAAACATATTTTCGCTTTTTTTGATACTTATAACAGTGATAGTGGCAGCCGTCATACCGACAGAGGCGGAGGGCAACATATATTCGGACACGATACGGCTCCACATACTTGCAAACTCCGACAGTGAAGAGGATCAGGCGCTTAAACTGCGGGTCAGAGACAAGCTCCTTCTTGAATACGGAGAAAGGCTTTCCGCTTTTGAAAGCCGGGAGAAGGCAGAGGAAGAACTGTCCTCTTTGCTTAATGAAATAAAGGATACCGCAGACGCCTTTATCGCAGAAGAGGGATACGATTACCGCACGACAGTAACGCTCACTGAGGAGAGGTACGAGACGCGGGAGTATGAGGGCTTTTCCCTTCCCGCCGGAAAATATTTATCTCTTCGCGTTATCATAGGCGACGGCGACGGCAAAAACTGGTGGTGCGTTATGTATCCGCCGCTCTGTATGGGCATAGCCAGCGACACGGAGCCGGAGGACGACGCCGTTCTCGGCTATACCGACAGCGAGTACGCTCTCATAACCGGATCAGAGCCGCGGTATCGCATTAAATTCAAATTGCTTGAACTTATAGACTATGCTTTTGGCTGATATACACAAATAATTATACATTATATACAAATTTAGCTCAAAATATTTGTATCAAAACTTTACCACTTTTATTGACAGTGTTTTTTATTAAAGGTATAATTTATTTGTGATCATTCTTAAATAATTAAGGATAGATAATAAATAAATATTACCGGAGACAAAACCATGAGCAAGACATCGGGAAAAAAGATAACGGCATTTTTTCTGGCGGCGGTTTTGATACTGCTGAATTTTTCAATGTACAGGATAAATACATCCGCGATACCCGCGGCCGGTTATTCAGATACGTTTTCATACACTTTTGAACCGATAATGTGTACAACGGATCTGTACAACATCCATTTCGGAGAAAGCATCCTGACATGCTCCTTCTATAACATGGACGGGAAAAATACGGAAAAATCCCTGTCCTCCGCCGAGGGGTACGGAAAGGAAAGCGGCGACCGTTTTATAAAAATGGAGTGCGGTTATGACGACACGTCCGCATCGGCTAAGGCAAACAGTTCGATGAGGCTGCAGTGCGGTGTGACCTCCTCATTGACAAGCGGCAAGTATCTAGTCATTGAGTCTCAGTTCATGATCCCTAATAACTCTACCGAGTTCGTTCTCAATTTCAAATACAACAACAATCAATGGGGCACATACCTGTCCGTTCTTAATTCAAACATTACCATAGGCGCCACCACCATCCCACTCACGGTAAATCATTGGTATGACGTTGTTTTCACGATACAATGCAACAGCACGTCCGGGTCTGTTTTCATAGACGGAGTTGAATACCCATGCTCCCTGAATTATCCGATTACGCGCATGGATTATCCTTGCATGATGCTTTACCGATCCACTGTCGAGGGCGAAAAATCGACAGTATTCTACGACAACTACAAGCTTTACGAATCAGATGAAGAATATTATGTCGACACTGAAGACACCTCAATAAGCTCGGATATATATTCAATAACCGGCAGTGTTATAAATTGCTCTGAACTTGAAACTGTCGGCGATATCCTCGACGGTATAAAGTCAGGGGAATACGCATCTCATAAAGTCATGTCCGGTAAAAATGAAGTCACGGACAGATCCCTTACTCTGAGCAAAGATATGACCTTGCTCGTAAGCACTACCTCCGGAAATTCAGCAGAATATTTCTTCAATCTGCTTGAGGATGTTCCGGATCAGTATATAAAAACAGACGACTTCAGCGACAAAGACGTACATGTGACCGCGGATACGCCGCAGAGCAACTCATATTACAACAACTCCTCAACAGCTCTTTTCGAAGGCGTATTTACCGACTCCGTTAACTACTATCTTAACAACGATGACTTTGCCGGGACCGGAGAAGCTCCGTACAGCGGCGAAGGTAATAACGGTTTCGTATTCCACGCGGACGCCGACTCGGCGGCAACAGTTGACAGCCGCATACAGCTGAGGCGCGGAGCTTCGTTTTACAGTATCGTTCCATATTATAATTATATTTTGGAATTCGATATAATATCGACTGAATTCAATTCTGATTTTTCAATAACAAGAAAAATTGGTTCTTCCTGGATGGTCATAGATATACTCCACTCATCAAACACGATAAAATTCGGCTCAAAATCGCTCCCGTTCTTTGAGAATACCTACTATCATGTAGTTTGCGAGATCACTGCAAAAGGTACATATAACGTATATGTAAACGATGAACTTTTATCCTCTATGTCTTGTGACAACGTAAGCTTCGGAACAACGCTCTTTTTCCTCCAGAGAAACAGAATGAGCGGCGAGAGCGAGTATCTTATCGACAATGTAAAAACATACCTAAAAGCATCGGCTTACGATCCATCGGTGTATGACGCAGACCCAACTTCAGACACATATGGGATAAACGAGTCGGATCTCACCGTATATTCCTCCGAACAAGGATCCGGATATACCGTCGAGTCTCTTCGCTCCGGGCTCCGGCTCCCTGACGGCGCATCCATGAAATTCTTCAGCTCAGACGGCAAGGAGATAACCTCCGGCACAATAAAAAACGGAGACCTTATAGCGATATACCCTGCATGCGGGGCCGCACCCAAAATATATACCGTAGGTATAAAAATAGCGCTCAGTCAGTCATCTATATTCGGCAACGGAATGGTAATACAGCGCGACAAGGAAATACATATATTCGGTTTTTCTAATCACGATGGTATAACCGTTACCGCAACACTGGGCAGCAATACCGGCTCCGCCGTATCGGAAAACGGGAGATGGGACGTCGTGCTCCCCGCAATGAGTGCGGCTAAAGGGCTGACCCTGACTATCTCCGCCGACGGCATGGAGCGCCCCATGATCTATACAAACGTGGATATCGGAGAAGTCTGGCTCCTCGGCGGTCAGAGCAATATGCAGTTCACGGTAGCAAATATGGAGGACGCTATAGAATACACCGCCAACGCCGACAACTACGACAATCTGAGGATATATTATCAGGAGCAGAGCGGCTCCTTCCTTGAGGCAAATGACACCGTATCGGGCTCATGGCAGACAGCGTCCGCGCAGAATATACAGAAGTTCTCCGCAATAGGATACGTAATGGCGACACGGCTTGCCAATGAGCTGGACGACGATGTCACGGTCGCTGTTATCGACGCATACTATGCCGGATCAAAAATACAGGCATGGCTCGATCTCGAAACTCTTGAGGGAAGCTACTCTGACGACTACAATACTTATCTCACAAACAAGAATTACTATGAATCAAACGGCACTTTCATGAGCGGATACAAATGGACGACTATACCGTCGACCTGCTATAACAGCATGGTTTATCCCATAGCCGGATACGGTGTAAAGGGGGTCATATGGTACCAGGGCGAGGGTAACAGCGGTGAGTATTCAAGATACGAAAGCTATTATAATTCCCTGACAGACCTCTGGAGACGTGATTTCAACGACCCGGAACTCCCGTTCGTTGTCATACAGCTGGCTCCGTATATCTTTTCCAATAACAATATGCGCAACACACAGTATCAGATGGTCGAAAACGATCCGTATTCATATCTGATAACATCGGGTACGGACGGTCCGGTATACAACTATCAGGATAACGTTCAAGGCTATGGTTATAACCATGTCCACCCGTCCCGCAAGTCGGAGATAGGGCTCAGGACCGCAGATCTGCTCCTCGCGGAAATTTACGGAATAGGCAGCAATGAGCCTTACGCAGCGCCCTCCGTAGTATCCGTTACGGCTGACGGCGGAACGGTCACCCTTACGTTTGACTCTGACATAATTCTGCTGTGGGGCAACACAGCGACCGGATTTGAGCTGGGTGACGGTTCAAAATATGCGGATGCTGATGCTGTTATCGATGGTAACAAGATCATTCTTACTGCATCCGGTATCTCAAATGCCGTATATGTTAGATACGCCTATAAAAATCTTATCAGCGAGTGTGAGGACGGAACTCTGATAATTCCGACCAAGGACACTATAAGCAGTGACAAAACACAGACCACGATAACGCATTCCGGCGGTTCTTATGTCTTTGTCGCCGGTGACAATGAGGCAATAAGATCGACAAACGGAGGAAACGTCACAAATGCGACAGGCTACCCTGCTCCATCCTTCCTTATAGAGATAAATTGACGGCGTACGAAATGACTAAAAGAAAAGATGATGGTAACTGATATGAGTAAGATCAAACTACTGATTATGTTTATAATATCCGTCTCGCTCTGCGCTCTCCTGCTCTCGTGCGGAGACAGCGAAGACAAAAAGACGGTCGATGGGATCAGCTTTGACGGCGCCGAATTCACCTATGACGGCACGGAGAAAAACATTTACATAAAAGGCGAGCTTCCGGACGGCGTCACCGTCAGCTATGACGGCAACGGCAAGACAGACGCCGGAACATATACGGTAACGGCAAAATTCACCGTCAGCGATGAATACGAGCCGATCGCCGATATGACCGCTGAGATCAAAATAGCCAAAGCCTCCTATGACATGAGCGGCGTCAGCTTTCCGTCTCAGGTATTTGAGTATGACGGAAGTGCAAAAAGCATAGAGATATCCGGAACTCTTCCAACAGGCGTTACTGTCAGCTATGACGGAAACGGGCAGAGCGAGATCGGAGATCATGTCGTAACTGCAATTTTCAGCACTGCGGATAATAACTACAACGCTCCTGCTGATATGACCGCATATCTCACTATATGCCCGGAGACTGTGACCGTAACATTCCGGCAAGCTGGCAAGGATGACATCGTCCGTGAATTGCCCAAAGGAGGATCCCTGAGTTCAGACATGATACCCGAGCCTGCCACCGAAACAGGATACGATCTGAGCTGGGACAGAAGTGATTTTTCTGAGATCAATGAGGATATCATAGTTCTCTGTGTAAAACAGCCTAAAGTATATACTATAAAATATGTAGGCGTAAGCAACGACGCGCTTCCGGATGGTTGTAAATATTCGTTTACAATAGAGGATCTTCCTCTCTCGCTGGAACCTGCTTCGATAAAGACTGCGATATTCGTATCATGGCATACTAACAGCGCTCTCACCTCTCCGATAGAAAGCATAACCGACATCGGCAATAAAACTCTGTATGCAGAGCTGTCCGATGAAACTCCCGGTCTGGAATACGCGCTCCTCGACAGCGGTACATATGAAGTGACCGGATACTCCGGCAGTATGCCGAACGTACTTATCCCCGCCATGCACGATGGGAAGAAGGTAACATCAGTCCACTCCTCTGCTTTCCGCGGCAACTCTCAGATAGAATACGTACAGCTTTCAGACAATGTGATAAATATAGGGAACAGCGCATTCCGCGATTGTACCTCGCTCTCTGAGATAAAGCTCGGCAACAATATCGGAGTTATAGGCGCATACGCCTTTGCCGGCACTGCGCTTACGGATGCGGTTCTTCCCGATTCGCTCGTATCGATAGGAGAGGCCGCATATGCAGACGTCCCTCTCGCAAGTATAACTCTTCCCTTCATAGGAGGCAGCCAGAATTCATCAAAGACGTACCTCGGATACATATTCGGCGCATCGTCATACATACAGAACGCATCTGTAGTGCCTGCGTCACTCAAGGAAGTCATACTTTCGGATAAATGCACATCAGTCCCCGCAAACGCATTTTACGGGTGCTCCGGAATAGAGCGTATAGACCTTGGAGGCACAACCGAGATACAGAACTACGCGTTCAACGGATGTACATCTCTTAAGACTATATTCATACCTCTAAGCGTAAAAGATATATATGCTAATGCTTACCCCTACAATTCCCCGTTCTACAACTGCTCTCCCGACCTCGTGATATATCTCGAGTGCGATGACGGCAGTGCATTCGGCGCTTACTGGAACTATATATCGGATACCGAGACGGCGGAGTGTATCTTCGGCGCTGAGGAACAGGTATAAAACTCAGTAAAATAAATATAAAACGGTCCCGGATCCATTTCCGGGACCGTTTTTTTGCTCTTTTGCATTAAAGGCACCTCCGATACACAAGTTCGGTCAGCCTGCGCCACGGTCGCGACAAAAAACGCTTGATTTTGCCGCGCCGTCGTGGTATAATACATCTGCCGCATATGATCGGCATGACTGTAAAAAAACATGACTGTAAAAGAAAGGAGGCGCGATAATGGCTGAATCAAAGGGAATTAAAATCATAACCGTCAACAAAAAAGCCGGGCACGACTACTTTATCGAGGACAGCTACGAGGCCGGGATCGCGCTGTCCGGGACAGAGGTAAAGTCGATACGCGCGGGCGCAGTTAACCTCAAAGACTCCTACTGCTCTATCAAGGACGGAGAGATATACGCCTGCGGCATCCATATTAGCCCGTATGAGCACGGAAATATCTTCAACAAGGAACCGAGAAGAGACAGAAAGCTTTTGATGCACAAGAGAGAGATAATGAAACTCATGGGCTTCTCCGCACGGGACGGATATACTCTCATACCGCTTTCCCTGTATTTTTCCGGCTCTAATGTAAAGTGCAAGGTCGGCCTCTGCAAGGGCAAAAAGCTCTATGACAAACGCGACGATATGGCGAAACGCGACGCCGACAGAACTATCGAAAGAGCAATGAAATCAAGAAGGAATAACGCGTGATCCTGAGTCAATATACAAAAAATTGCGAGTATCAGTATTGACAAAAGAGGATTTCGGATATAAAATATAATATAGTTAAGCCGGTATTATCCGGAAATCAAGGAGGGGTTTTCCATGAAACAGTTTGCAAGAGCTCTGGCTCAGCTTCCCTGGTGGTTTCTTCTGATCCTCGTCATTTTCTTTGACGGTCTCGTAGGCGGTATTATCCGCGTCGGAAAGGGCAAGCTCATTACTTCCAAGATCGTTGGATGGATGCTCATAATCCTGTTTATCGTAACGATCCTTACATTTATCCCGAACTTTATGCCTGCAGTGGTCTCAAGAGTGCTCCAGATAGTTTATCTGGTATGCTGGATCTGCGACGTTATAACAGTCATAGTATACAAGAAAATACTTGTTCTGTCGCAGTAAGCTCAGGGTATAAAGGCGGCGCACGGGCTTTTTCGCCCGTGCGCCGCTTTCCTTTATTCAGAAAAGTCAAATAACGAGGAAGCCTTATGGATAAAGAAAACATGACCGATATAGAAAGCCTTCTGCAAGCCGCCTTCCCTTTTTGGGAACGCCTGTCACTTCCGCAAAGAGATGCGCTCTGCAAAGGCACCGTACGCACACACTACAACAAGGGAAAAAGCGTTCACGGGTCGGGCGATAAATGCACCGGAGTCGTGATACTCATATCAGGAGAACTGAGGGTATATATGCTCTCGGAGGACGGCCGCGAGATAACGCTTTACCGTCTCTACGGCGGAGACGTATGTATGCTCTCGGCGTCCTGCGTACTGGACAGCATCACCTTTGACGTACATATAGACGCCGAGGAGGACTGTGACTCTCTTGTCATAAATCCGGCTGTATTTTCAGGTATATGCAACGAGTGCATATACGCAGAAAATTTCGCCCTCAAAACCGCGGTAGAAAGATTTTCCGATGTAATGTGGGCAATGCAGCAGGTATTGTTCATGAGTTTTGACAAGCGGCTCGCGATATTTCTCTATGATGAGATGATAAAAAACGGCAGCGATACCGTGCATATGACTCAGGAACAGATCGCAAAATATATAGGTTCCGCACGTGAAGTCGTATCACGTATGCTAAAATACTTCGCATCCGAAAGGATAGTTGAAGTATCGAGAGGCGGAGTCAGAATAACCGACAAAAAGCGACTGGCTGAGCTAGCGCGCGGCAAATAAATTACTTAAAAAAAGGAATGGCAATATGAAACTCAAATATCTCGGCACCGCTGCGGCGGAAGCCATACCCGCGATCTTCTGTGAATGCGATATATGCAAAGAGGCTCGCAAAAGAGGCGGCAAAAATATAAGGACCCGGTCGCAGGCAATAGTCGACGGACGCCTTCTGATCGATTTTCCCCCGGAAACATACATGCACTCGATCCTGCACGGAGTTGATATGACGCCGATAAAAGACGTTATAATAACTCATTCTCACGCAGATCACCTGTACCCGGATGATATAGACAAACGGGCTCCCGTATTTTCACACTACAAGTGCGGGGATGACGCACATTTCCGGTTTTACGGCTCTGCCGAAGTCGGGGACAAAATAGCCGCAGTGATAAACAATGAACGCCTCAAGGAATCCGGGCGCTTTTCCTTCATCAAGCTATCTCCATTCATTCCGACAAATATAGACCGCTATACCGTCACCCCGCTCCCTGCACGGCACTCTCCGGTGACCGGCCCCTATATCTATATGATAAGCGACGGCCAAAAAAACATGCTGTACGCCCACGACACCGGCACATTTTTCGATGAGGTCTTTGACTATATAGAAAAATCGGGCATAAGGTTTGATTTCGTGAGTCTCGACTGCACGAGCGGAGATGCAAAAATGGACAACGACCACCACATGAACCTTGACAAGTGCATTCTCATGTCGGACAAGCTTAAAAATATAGGTGCGGCGGACGCAAAAACCCTGTTCTGCTTAAATCACTTTTCTCATAACGGCGGCAATGTATTATATGAGGAATTCTCGGAAAAAGCGGGCAAATTCGGCTTTTTGACCTCATACGACGGAATGGAAACGGAGTTCTGAAAAAAAGACCCGGACGATAAAGATCGTCCGGATCTTTTTTCAGCGGCGCTTGAGAGCGACCGCGCGTCTTGCCTTCTCGGCTATATTGGTTGAAGTGAGTCCGTAAATCTCCAGAAGTTCCGGTACCTTTCCGGATCTTCCGAATTTATCCTCGACTCCGACTTTGAGCACCGGTACAGGGCACTCTTCCGCCACTACATCGCAAACCGCGCTGCCGAGTCCGCCTATAATGCTGTGCTCCTCTGCAGTAACGATGGCGCCGGTCTCCTCAGCAGCTGAAATTATCAGCTCTCTGTCTATCGGTTTTATCGTGTGTATATTTATTACCCTTGCGCTTATCCCCTCGGCGGCGAGAATATCCCGTGCCTCCATTGCCAGATGCACCATATATCCGGTAGCTACGATCGTAACGTCTTTTCCGTCAAATACCGTGATTCCCTTTCCGATCTCAAAACGATATCCTTCAAGCTCGTTAGTAAACATCGGGACCGCGTATCTGCCAAAGCGTATATAAACGGGACCGTTGATATTTATAGCCGCCTCAACTGCATAGAGCGCCTCGTTCGCATCCGCCGGGCACATAACGGTCATACCGGGTATTGTCCGCATGAGAGCGATATCCTCGTTGCACTGATGAGTCGCGCCGTCCTCCCCGACGGTTATCCCAGCATGAGTCGCGCATATTTTAACGTTCAGATGCGGATATCCTATAGAGTTTCTGACCGGCTCATATGCTCTGCCTGCCGCAAACATAGCAAAAGAGGATGCGAATACAGTCATTCCGGACGCCGCTATCCCTGCCGCGACCGACATCATATTTGCCTCTGCTATACCGCAGTCAAAAAACCTGTCCGGAAATTTCTTTTTGAACACTCCCGTACGCGTTGCAGCTGCAAGATCCGCGTCGAGAACAAGAAAATCATATTTTTCTCCGAGCGTACAAAGTGCTTCTCCGTACGCGTCCCTGGTCGATTTTTTTATCATTTTTCTCCCCCGTTAATCTAGCTGCTCCGCAATAGCTCTCAGATCCTTCATGGCAACCTCGTACAGCTCCGCGTTCGGCGCAGCTCCGTGCCACTCGCACTTGTTCTCCATAAAGGAGACACCCTTGCCCTTGACAGACTTCGCTATTATGACGGTAGGCTTGCCCTTAGTTGCGGCCGCATCATTGAATGCGCACTCAAGCTTTTCAAAATCATGAGCGTTCGTCTTGATAACATTCCAGCCGAAAGCAAGAAACTTTTCGTCAAAGGGGAGCGGATTCATGACCTCGGTCAGCTTCCCGTCTATCTGGAGCCCATTGAGGTCGAGTATGACGCAGAGGTTGTCCAGCTTGTAGTGAGCGGCGAACATTGCCGCCTCCCAGACCTGCCCCTCCTCGCTCTCACCGTCTCCTATAATGGAATATATGCGGTAATTTTTCTTTTTATATTTTGCCGCGAGTGCCATCCCGCACGCAGAGGAAATACCCAGTCCCAGAGAGCCTGTCGACATATCGACACCTGGCGTGACTTTCATATCCGGGTGCCCCTGAAGGCGCGATACGGTCTTTCTCAAGGTCTTGAGCTCATCTTTGGGAAAGTAGCCCCTCTCCGCGAGCGTAGCGTACAGCGCAGGAGCAGTATGCCCCTTAGACAATACCAGCCTGTCCCTGTCCTCCTTAAAAGGATCTTTGGGATCTATATTCATGACTTTGAAGTAAAGATACGCCATAATATCGGCGATCGAAAGAGATCCGCCGGGATGTCCGCATGCGGCGCTGTACACCGATTCGATTATCCCTATGCGTATGTTGTTTGCCGTTCTCTTGAGATCAAGAATCTCGGATCTTTCCATAGTAGCTCCTTTAAAGAGGGTATCTCTGCGGTAAACGGTGCCGCATACAACGCGGCACCCTTTTTATCCAATATATTTTACAATAACAACGCTTTTTTGTCAATATGTCAATTATACAAATCATCCCCGGCAAAATCCGCCTCATTGTCGAATAATGCCGCATTCTCCCGATGTGTCTTACTGATCATCTGACCATCTCGCTCTTATATCCGACCGAGCTGTGGCTCCTGATGACTCTGGTTATATCGTCGAAGTCGCAGACCGTCATATCACCCGGGATAGTGTTCTTCACGGCCGCCATGGCGTTGCCGAAACGGCATGCCTCTTCCGCGGAATTATATTTGAGAGCGCCGAACAGCGCTCCTGCGACGTACGCGTCACCGCTGCCTATACGGTCTATGACCTCAATATCTGTATAAGGCTCCTCTGAAAAATGAGTTTTCTTTTCACAGTCATATACGAGAGAGGTGAATGTATGTTTCGTAGGAGAAACTACCTGGCGCATGGTGCTCGCTATCATTTTCAGTCCCGGGAATTCCTCTGCAAGAGCCTTGTGTATATCTCTGAGTTCACCTTTTCTCGCGAACATTCTCCGAAGAGTCTCCTCTGATACGAACAGTATATCTATCATCGGAAGTATCGACAATATAGTCTCCCGTGCGGTATCCTCGTCCCAAAGGCTGGCGCGGTAGTTGACGTCAAAGGAGACATATACACCGCGGCGTTTGAACTCGCGGAGCATCCTGATAACCGACTTTCTGACATTTTCTCCGAGCGCGAGCGTTATACCGCTCAAATGGAATACGTTTGTGCTGTCATACACATCGGTGTTCAGACTGTCTATGTTAAATCTTGCAAATGAAGACATAGCCCTGTCATATGTGACCACCGGAACACGCGGATAAGCCCCGCTCTCATAGTAATATATCCCCAGTCTTTTCTCAGGAGATGAATCATAAATTATGTAATCGTCGCTTATGCCGCTGTATCTTATCTTGTTTTTTATGAATTTTCCTATTTCGTTGTTCGGGATAACTGTAACTATACCGGTACGCAAACCTAGCTGAGATATCCCGGCAACGACATTCAGTTCAGAGCCTCCCGCCATTTTTTCAAAAGTCTCCGACTGAGACACCCTCTCCTTCCCGACCGGAGAAAGACGCAGCATTACCTCCCCGATCCCGAGAACGCTGAATTCCTTTGTCTTGATATTTTCAAGCATGGTGGCAACTCCTTTTCCGTGCCGTACGGCACTGTTTACTGCAGACTTAAAAGACATCCGGACGAAGATCCGCCGCCCGCCGGACGCGCGCTCTGATAGTATCCTATCAGAACGGGCTCCGCGCTATATGAAAGGCGTGCAGACGCGCGACACATCGCCGTATCATATCCGATAAAATTATACCATATTCCCGTCCCGTAAGCAATAGCTATGGCAGAATCATATCAACTCTTTCTCGGTAAAAGTATAGCTCCTGTTGCAGAACCTGCACTCGGCAGTAAGAGATCTGGGCTTTCCCTCAGCCTCCTCCTCGTCCAAAAGCTCCAAAACCTTTTCACGACCGAGACTTCGTATGCCCTTTTTCATCCTTTCAGCCGAACAGTCGCAGTGATACGATACTTCTATCTCGTCGAAAAGATCGTACGGTATATCTCTCATAGCGATATCCGCCACCTCTTTCAAAGAAGCACCGCGCTCGAAAAGTCTTGAGATATTGGTCAGCTCAGACGCATTGCGCTCCAGTATAGATATAGTATTCTCATCCGCGAAAGGCAACAGCTGTATGAGCACGCCGCCGGCTGCGCGGCAGGTATAATCCCTGTCCACAAGCACTCCCAGAGAACAAAGAGTAGGTACCTGCTCACTCTCGGAAAAATAATTTGCTATATCCTCGGCGATTTCTCCGCTTTTTATTTCCACAGTACCGGTCTGTGAATCCTTGCCCGCCAGATCGCGAGCGATATACATGATCCCGTGTCCGACTACTGCTGAGACATCGAGCTTCCCGTTCGACTTTTTCGGCGGGTCTGCGGCGGGGTTCTCTATATATCCCTTGACATCCCCGTAATAATTTCCTACGACGATAATACGGCCGCCCTGTCCGTCACCGTTGAAGCCGAGAGTTACGGTATCCTCCTTCTCACCGCTCATGCATCCTATCATAGACACGGCGGTCAGCGAGCGCCCGAGAGCCGCCGCGGCAGTTGGGGCGCAGGAATGCACCCTTATCGCGTCATCGACTATCTTCCTCGAATTTATTACAAGTATGCGTGCCGATCCGTCTCGCGTCATACCTCTCAATATGCTTGATACTTCCATACAGATCAATGCCTTTCGACAATAATTATTTACATTTTATTTCTTTGCCCTTGCTGCTATATATATGCGTTCCGTCTTTTCATCCGGAGTGCCGAAGTTATGATCGGCATATATCCCC
>CALWTR010000021.1 GCA_944384525.1 uncultured Clostridia bacterium | reverse complement strand
ACATCCCCCCGTCTGCCGTTACCGCTCTGTCACCTGCGGTCATGACGGTGCAGGCGGCGTAACCCTGCTTCGTATCTATTATATCCATTCCGCTTCTGACGCAGACGTCAAGTATCGTGCGGCTTATCCCGGCAGTTCGGCAAAACAGTTTTCCTCCTATGGCCAGCGCGTTCATAAGAGTGTCATCCGGGTATTTTGATCCCGGCGTTCTGCTCTCCGGAATGATGCGCAGCTCCGGATGCCGCACGCTGATTTTTCTGAACAGTTCCCGGTTTTCCGATATGTATTTCTCCGGAGAGATAAGTATATCTCCCAGCTTGAAGAAAAGCATATCCGGATGGGATGCTACGGGGGGCGGCAACGCGTCAAACGACGGGACCGGCAGCGTTTCTATCCCGTGAGCCAGCAGCGCTCCTGAAATTCGTTCGGCTATTCTTATATCGGCGAGTGCTGTTCTTTTTCTATCTCCCATTTGATCCTCCGAAAAGGTCATTTAAAATGCCCCGGTAACGGGGCGAAAAAAAGCTCCGCCTTTTAAGGCGGAGTTCTTATTTAGGCGCGCTCGACCTTTCCCGAACGAAGGCAACGGGAGCAAACGTAAACCGTCTTGTTGGTCCCGTCAACGACCGCCTTTACCTTGCGGATGTTAGGCTTCCAGGTCCTGTTTGTCTTGCGGTTGGAGTGAGATACCGCGTGACCGAACACTACGCCTTTTCCGCATACGCTACATTTAGCCATGCTTGGACACCTCCTGAAAATTTCAGTCAAAAACCGTATATTTGAAACATTGATTTTTGAATTTTTACAAACTGGCGAAAAATATTATATCATAGCACATTTAAAAAATCAATAGTAAAAACAAATATTTTTCAAAAAAACGAGTCATTTGCACATCTGCCGAAAACGCTTCAATCGTATGTCCGTTCCGGTGGGATGCGCTCGGCAAGCGAAAAATTTTTGTATTCTATCTTTTCGCTGACCTCTTCCAATATTTTGATAAATGGCGGTATCTCTATCTTTTCATCTTCCGTTCTCAGTTCGGTCTCCATGATACATGTCTTCTGCCAAAACGGGTAGTAATCAAGCTCAAACAATTGACCGTGGTAACGGAAAATACGTCTGGTTTTATTTATGACAGAGCGCGACAGATCGCGTTCTCTATACAGTTTTTCATATTCGTCAAGGCTTATCTCGTGCTCATCCTCGATCGAGCGCACTGCGCTGACCGTAGTTTTTATCGTCTCGGTACAGACAGTGCGGCCCCCTCCGCACCTCTTTCTGATCCTTCTGCAAACGCCTCCGCCGACAGATATATATACCTGTTCTATCTTGCTTTCAGAGTAACCCTCCTGTGCCGACAGGACGCTTTCGTCCGGCTTGAATATTATATATTTTCGCTCTATCTCGAACATCGATCTTATCTCCTTCTGATATCGATATTATTTTACCACTTCGTATCTCTGCGGTCAAGTGTTACATATACTTGCGTCCGGCAATATTGACGAAAGGGTAAAATAATGATATAATACTTTCGTGCGCATCAGAGACATCTGTGGCACGGTCGATCAAAATGAACGGAGGCTTTCTTATGAACGGACAGAATGAAACAAAGGAAAAAGAGTCGGCAAAGCTTAAGGAAAAGCGCAGAAAGTTCATGGAGGATTTCAGAAAATTCATAGCGCGCGGAAATGTAGTGGATCTTGCGGTCGCCGTGGTCATAGGAGCCGCGTTCAATAAAATCGTGACACAGTTTGTTGCGAGCCTGATAACGCCTATCCTCAGTCTCATACTGGGCGGGCTCAACATGAACGATTGGAAAATAGTTCTCCGCGATGCTGTCCTTGCGGCGGACGGTACGGTAGAGAAGGCGGAGATAGCCATAACATACGGGACCCTGCTGTCTGTCATTATAGATTTCCTGATAACCGCGCTGTGCGTATTTATAATTGCTAGGACGTATAATAAGATAAAGAAACAACTCGATCAGGAAAGAGAAAAAATAGTTGCGAGGCTCCGCGAGGATGAGATAGCAAAAAAAGCGGAGGAAGAGGCCGCAGCAAAGCAGAAGCTCGAGGAAGAGGCAAGGATAGCGGCCGAGAAAAAAGCTCTGGAGGATCGGATAGCGGCAGAAAAACTCGCTGAGGAAGAGGCCGCCGCCGCCGAAAAGGCCGCCGCGGAGGAGGAGCGCGAGATAAGGATCGCGTCTTTGCTAGAAGAGATACGGGATATACTCAGCTCAAAAGCTTCCTGATGATATATCCGGAATATTTTATTGGAATTGCGACTGCCGGAGGTTTCTTTGATGTCGGATAATAAAAATAGTTCAAAAATGCGAGACATATTAAAAAAATACAAGCACTTCGGATGGGCGCTGCTGTTTTTGCCTTACGGTGCCGCTTTCATGCTCGTTGAGCGGCTGATAGTCGATGACTATATCGTTTCTTACAGCGCTCTTGACGATATGATACCGTTTATAAAAGAGTTCGTTATACCTTATTGTATGTGGTATCCCTCAATGCTCCTGGCAGGGCTTTGGCTGCTTTTTAAGGACGCAGACGGGTTCAGGAGATATATTTGGGCTTTGCTGAGCGGATTGTTTTTCAGCGTAGCTTTCTGTTTCTTGTTTCCGAACGGTCAGGACCTGAGACCTGCGGTGGTGGAGGGCAATGATATTTGCGCCAGACTGGTGAGATCGCTGTATGAGGCGGACACCAATACGAATGTATTTCCGAGCATGCATGTCGTAGGAGCCATGGTTGTGCTTTTCGCCGTATTTGATTCAAAGACAGTTAAGAGCAAGACCGTAAAGCTCCTGACTCTTATAGTTACGGTACTTGTGTGCGCGTCCACCGTTTTCATAAAACAGCACTCTATATTGGATATATACAGCGGGCTGATCGTAAGCGCAATGCTTTACTTTGTTTTCTATGTGATCGTAAAACGGGCACAGGAGAACAGGCGCGCCGCTCAGGAACAGACCAGCGATCGGACACAGACTGATATTGTACGTGGGTCCGATTCAGGGGAAAATACTGATTGTAAATAATTATATACAAAATATTATTAAAATATCCGGTGCGATATATCGCACCGGATATTTTTTATGATTCAGACAGCCCCGGCAGTTTGTCGAATGCAGATTCGAATTTTGCTTTGAAAAATGCCGCGGCTTCAATTACATTGGCGGAAGTATCTGATCCGCATACGAGTTTTATCTCACGCGCAAAATTTCTTCTTTTCCCCGGACCTAAAAGCACGGTCGGGGTGCCGGCACATACTGAAAATATTGCGCCATGCAGTCTTGACGCTATGGTGAGCTCTGCTGATGTCAGCAGAGATACAGTCCCTTCCGGAGTAGTGCTTCGTATGATCTTGCCGCCAAAGTCGTCATATAATTCCGCCGTCACCTTGGCGTCTTCTTCAGGGAACATGAGGATATATATAATGGAAAATTCAGAAAGGCAGGGCAGAGAACGCATCAGTTTTTTTATACCGGTAAGGTCTTCACCTCCGCGCGGCACTACCGCAAGCAGTCTCCTCGGAACAGGTTCTCCTGTTGCAGAGAAATATGCGTCCGGGACGTTTTTTTCTGCGCAGCCGTACAGATAGTAAAAAGCCGGGTCGGGCATGTATACTGCGCCGCTCTGTCCGAGCAGACGCGAGGCAAGGATATCCGCTCTTGTCCGCATCCCGACAAAATCGGCACTTTTCAATATTTGCGAAACTTTATGACGAGCCCGCTTGCCGTGCAAAGCACCGATGCCTCCGGATATGATAAAGCGCCTGCATCCGAACAGGGAAGAGAGGGAAAAGAAAAAACCGTAATACCACAGCGACCGCGAGCTGGTTTCATTTTGCAGCAGGTTACCTCCTCCGAGCGCAAAGTATGCGGAGGAGCGAAGAGCGTTTATTATGCGTAAAAGCGAATAGCGTTTAATATAAACGATTTTCCCGCTTCCTTTATTTTGACAGGAGTTTGAAACTATGACATATATTTTGCAAATATTAGTTTGCAATAAAGCTGAAGTTATACCTGCGAGTATCGCGTCGTCGCCGCAGTTGCCGAATCCGTAATATCCGAGCAAAACCATACTTTCGCTTTTTTTCGCCATTCGGTAGGCGCGCAGTGCATCTTCTGCCATCCTCTCAGGGCTGTAAAATGCGGCTATAAGGTCGCGTATCCTGATCCGTTCGGCGCGGTCAGGGCCATTGCCGCTCAGCAATGAGCGAAGATCCGCGATCAGCTTTTCCGCCGTTGTGCTCCCGTTTGATCTGGCGCAGAAATTACTGCGGGCATTATCCGAAAAGTTTTCAGTTGTCAGTATCCCTCCGTATCCCTCGTTGCCTGCGAGTATCACCTGAAGAGCTGAGGACGCCGCCTCGAGAGCGGCGCGTGAGACTCCGACAAATATATCGCCATCGGATAGTATCCGCGATATATCGGTGCGTCTGCCGAGCAGAGCTACGTGCTCCTTTACCTCTTCCGGAAGGCTTTCCCATTTCCTAACAAGTTCGGGAAAAAGTTCTCCGTCTCCCGCTATGCTTATACGGCAACCGTATTTGATTATCAGCTCCTCTGCACAGTCTAACAGAGCGAAGGCACATACAGAGCTGTTCTTGTCTATTCTGGATACATGTATTATGTGTATTCCGGTCCGGGGCTTTTCGCTGTTCGGGGCAAACAATTCCGTATCTATACCGTTTACAGTTCGTACGATCTTGCCGAGGTCCAGAGAAAATTCCCGGACAAGACCCGCCTCGATATCCTCACTGACGGCAAGGACAGCGCTGCCCCAGCAGCTGAGTGCGGCGCGCAGTCCCTTGCCTCGGTAAGCGCAGTGTGCGGTAGTTACCATAGGTATGCGTTTTCCGGTCAGAGCCAGCTTGGCAAGCAGAGCAGGGAGCCGCGAGTGTACATGGATAACATCGTATTTCCCGGAGAGCTTGCGGATCAAAAAAACGCATTTTATCAGCTTTACAGGATTTTTCGACAGAAACGGTGCATATATTATTCCGGCTCCTGCTTCGCGGCATTTCTTTGTAAATTCGCCGCCCTCAGACATTATATCAACCTCCGCCCCCTTTTTTATAAGCGATTCGCACAGTGTGGCGATATGGGTCTCAGCTCCCCCTATACCCATAGAGGAACTCACTATAAGAATTTTCATTTGAACGGCTCCTCTCAGTAAAAAACCGCCGTATCAGGGCCAGTCCTGAATACGGCGGTGACATATTTACAGCTGTATGACAGATCAGATGAAGAGAGGCTCCGAGTCCTTGGCGTCCTGCTCGGCTGCTACCTTCTGAACGTGGTATGCGTCAATGACCGCGCTTTCGAGCGCTGCGCGGAACTCTCCGTTGATCGGGTGTACGATATCGCGGTATGAGCCGTCCGGATTTTTGCGCGAGGGCATAACTATGAAATACCGGTCTCTTGCATATATTACCTTGATATCATGTACGGCGAGACAGTCGTCAAGCGTTACCGATACTATGGCTTTCATTGGTCCCTCGTCAAAAAACTTTCTTATTTTTATGTCTGTAATCTGCATATTCCGTTCCTTCCTTTACTGTAAACTTTTCAGTGATATTTGAATATAGTATAGCGTAATAATATGAAAAATATTCTAATTCGGCTAAATCATTTTTTAAATTATTTGTATCGAATCTGAGAACTTATGATGTATAATTTTTAAATTCAAGAAGAAAAAAGGAGATATATGTCATGTCTTTGGAAAATTCGCTTTTCGGCATTGACGCGGTACGTGAAATGACGGCGCGTGCCGGAAAGATTTTTTTCCTCGGTATAGGCGGAGTTTCCATGTCCTCCCTTGCGGAATTCATGCTTCTGCGCGGCAAGGCGGTCTCCGGATCGGACAGGGTGGCCGGCGAAAATACTGTGCGCCTCGAGGCGCTGGGCGCGCAGATATTTTACCGCCACAGCGGAGAAAATGTCGCGGGCAGCGATATGCTCGTATATACGCTTGCCGCGTCCCCGGATAATCCCGAGATAGAGTATGCGGTAAAAAACGGTATACCGTGTGTGTCGAGGGCGGAATTTATGGGGGCGCTGATATCGCTCTATAAAAGGAAGATAGGGGTTTCCGGCACTCATGGAAAGAGCACCGTCACCGCGATGCTTTACGATATATTTTCCGACGCCGGCAGGGAGCCGGGGGTGCTCTGCGGTGCTCCTCTTTCGCGCGGACATATACAGCACGATGCAGGTTCCGGCGGAATAATGATATATGAGGCTTGCGAGTACAAGGACAGCTTTTTGCATTTCCGCCCTGATATCCAGCTGTTCCTCAATCTTGAGATGGATCATCCGGATTATTTCTGCGATATCGATATGCTCGGGGGATCGTTCGGAAAATGTGCCTCTCTGGCTGGAGACGGAATAATATACAATGCCGACAGTGAGACGCTGGTCAAATACGTTGGCGGTGCCGGGAAAAGCCGTCTGTCTTTTTCCCTGCATGGAAACGGCGATTTCAATGCCGAGTCAATAAGTCACGAAGGCGGGCGATATTCATTCCGTGTAGTATACAGAGGTAGCCCTGAGGCGGACATATCTCTCGGAATTCTCGGAAAACATAACATATATAACGCACTCGCCGCCTATTCCGCTGCGGTCATAGAGGGTATCTCTCCTGCATTGGCGGCAGAATCGCTTTCCGGATTTTCATCGCTCGCCAGGCGCCTTGAATTTCTGGGAATGCGCGGAAAAAGCAAGGTGTACAGCGATTATGCTCATCACCCGTCCGAGATAGCCGCCGGTATAAGCGCCGTCAGGGATGAGTCCGGCGGGGGTACTGCGGTCATATATCAGCCACACACATTTTCTAGAACGTCGGCATTGTTTGACGGATTCGTCTCCGCACTGTCGCTTGCGGACAGGGTGATAATTGCCGATATATATGCCGCCAGGGAAAATAATGAGAGCGGAGTCACATGCGAGTCACTGTGCTCCGCCATAGGAGAAAAGGCTGTCTACCTTCCGTCTTTCTCACGTATAGGCGAGGTACTGACAGGAGAGGAAAAGGCGATAATCGTAATGGGCGCGGGAGATATTGAGGGGATAATCCCTTATCTCGGCATGACCTGAAGCCCTGGTCACGGATATAAAGACGTTGAGCGGCGGTGTTGCCAATCCGGAGCATATGTGTTATAATTTTTAAAGAAACGAAATTATCCGGAGGGCTTTAAAATGGAAAAACTGCTTGTCAGCGCGTGTCTGCTCGGCGTCGGATGCAGATATGACGGAAAGAGCGTCCCGCGCGCCGATGTTCTGGCGCTTGCGGAAAAATACAGCGTTATACCTTTTTGCCCCGAGGTGTACGGCGGGCTGACTACGCCGCGCGTGCCCTCGGAAATATCGGAAGGAAGAGTTTATTCCGCCGATGGGAGAGATGTTACGATGCAGTTTGAAAGAGGCGCTGATGAGGCGGTCAGGCTTTGCAAGGCGCTGGGGATAAAAAAGGCCGTTCTTAAAGAAAAAAGCCCGTCTTGCGGGACGGGAGAGATATATGACGGAAGTTTTACCGGACGGATGACCGTCGGAGACGGGATAAGCGCCGCCGCGCTCAGGAGGGCCGGTGTTGAGGTGTTCGGAGAGAGTGAGGTCCGTCTGCTGCTCTGACGCACGGATCAAAGATATAAAAAAGTGCCGGTCCCACTGTAATATGCGGGACCGGCGTTTTTTTTAAGTTAAATTTATTATACCTTCACAGAGGAATTTTATACCTATGCCTATCAGTATCAGGCCTCCGACCAGCTCTGAGGCGGACTTGTATTTCGATCCGAAAATATTGCCGATATAGACTCCTGCCGAGGATATCAGAAACGTTGTTGCCGCTATTATAAGCGCCGCCGGGAATATGCCCGTCGTGCTCACTCCGCTGATCGCGAAAGTCACTCCTACGGCGAGCGCGTCTATGCTGGTGGCGAGCGCCATTATCAGCATTATCCGGAAACCGAGCGAGGCGTCCGGCTCCTCGTCTTTTTTGGAAAATGCTTCGTGCACCATGTTCGCACCTATGAAAGCAAGTAGGACAAAGGCTACGAACGGGGAGAATTTTCCTATTTTTTCGGCAAAGCTGTAACCGAGAAAAAAGCCTATTATCGGCATGAGTCCCTGAAATATTCCGAACCAGGCGCCGACCACAAATGCGTTTTTAACTGAAAACTTGCTCATTGCGAGCCCTTTGCAGATCGATACTGCGAACGCATCCATAGACAGTCCGACAGCGATGAGAAGGATTTCTACAATACCCATAAATACTGCCCTTCAAATTCAAAAATATCTTTGCGATTATATCACACCCGTAAATACTTGTCAATGTTTTTGTTATATCAATATAAAAATATCCGGAGGAGCTGAAAGTTAAAAAAATTTGACTTGACACATGACATACATGAGTTTAGAATAAATGTGCGATCGGCGGAGCACGCTTTTTTTCGGGGGCGGTCTCGGATATAATGGGCGCCGGGACTTTCGGAAAACAGCTGTGAGATGCAATGATCTGTCCGCAGAAAGAGGTGATAAAATGGACGCATGCGACCGAAGTTGTGACTACATAAAATTGAATTCAAATTTAAAAAATCGGGCGGCGCATGCTGTTCTCGGCATCTGACTATCCAAAGTTGCTGCGCCGTCCGGGAAATCGGAGGTAAGGCATTTTGGAAGAGAAGATGACAGACAAAATAGTCTCCATGATAGATGAGAGACGTTATACCGAGCTCAGGGAGCAGGCGGACGGGATGAACCCCGCGGATCTGGCGGAGATATTCGAGGAATTGCCGATAGGGTACTATGCCAAGCTGTACAGAATACTCCCCAAGGAGCTGGCTGCGGAGACTTTTTCTCTTATGGAACCGGAGCTTCAGAAAGAGCTCATAGATTCTTTTACGGATAAAGAACTTTCGGACGTTCTGTCTGAAATGTATGTCGACGATACTGTGGATATGATAGAGGAGATGCCTGCTGTCGTTGTAAAGAGGATACTCCGCGCGTCCACGGCGGAGACGCGGAATGAGATAAACGAGCTTTTACGTTATCCCAAAAACAGCGCGGGGACCATAATGACGACCGAGTACGTTCGGTTCCGTAAAAACATGACGGTAGCTCAGGCCTTGGAGCATATAAGAAAAGTCGCGATCGATAAAGAGACGGTTTATACATGTTACGTGACCGATGAAGACAGGCATCTTATCGGTCTGGTGACCGCAAAAAAACTGCTCATATCTCCCCTTGATTCGCCCCTTGAGGATATAATGGAGGACAATGTCATATCTGTGCTGACAACTGCGGACAGGGAAGAGGTGGCGCAGATGTTTGATAAATACGGCTTCATAGCCATACCGGTAGTCGACAACGAGACAAGACTCGTCGGAATAGTCACATTCGACGATGCGATAGACGTAATGCAGGAGGAGACTGAAGAGGATTTTGCGAAAATGGCAGCGGTTACCCCGACCGGAGAGCCGTATATAAAAACGAGCGCTGTCCGGCTGTGGAAAGCCAGGATTCCGTGGCTTTTGATACTTATGATCTCCGCTACATTCACAGGGGCGATAATCTCCTCATTCGAGGCGAAACTTGCCGCCTGTGTCTGTCTGACCGCATTTATCCCGATGCTGATGGATACGGGCGGAAACGCCGGTTCTCAGTCATCAGTCACGATAATACGAGGACTTTCTTTGGGCGAGATAACTTTCAAGGATGTTTTTCGGGTACTGTTCAAGGAGTTCAGCGTCTCGCTGATGTGCGGGGCAGTGCTCTCTGTCGTAGCTTTCGGGAAAATAATCCTGATAGACAGGATGGCTTTCGGAAATACCGCCATAACGCCGTGGATAGCTCTGGTCGTGTCTCTGACCTTGTTCATCACGGTCATTTGCTCCAAGCTCATCGGGGGAGCTCTTCCGATACTTGCAAAGCGCATGGGATTTGACCCTGCTGTGACGGCGTCTCCTATAATAACGACAATAGTGGACGCGATATCTCTGCTTGTATATTTCAGTGTTTCAACTTTGATACTGAATATATAGATACCGAGTATCTAAAGCCGGGAGGACCCGGAGCGAAAACATGTTTTATTTTCGCTCCGGGTGTTGATTTTTCTCTTATTTTGTGGTATCATAATACAGATATAATTTATTTATATAAATAAATTAAATCCAAGAGACAATTCAGATCTGAGCGCTCTCTGCTTTTTGAAGGTAAAACGCAGCCGAAGGATCGGTCAGCCTCAGATGCGGGGCCGGCGGAGGATGTGATATGGCCAGAAGCGAAAAGCAAAAGCTGAAGCTGTTTTATATTCTGCGTATCCTGCTCGAGGATACGGATGAGTCAAGCGGCGTCAGTATGCAGCATATAATCGGACGACTGGAGAGCGATTTCGGGATAAAGGCGGAGAGAAAAAGCATATATGACGACTTTGCCGCGCTCGACGAGCTCGGCTACGGGGTCGAAAAGCTTAACGGGCAGCCGGTCACGTATACTCTGGTCAACAGACCGTTTGAGATAACGGAGCTCAAATTGCTTGTGGACGCGGTGCAGGCATCCAGATTTATATCGGTGAAGCGCAGCCGGGAGATAATCCGCAAGCTCGTCTCCTTTGCCGGGAAGAACGACAGGTCGAAGCTGGTAAGGCACCTGTCGATCGATCCCATGGCGAAGACGGTAGACGATTCTTCATACTATAATGTGGATACGATACATGAGGCGATCAATTCCGATTCGAAAATAATGTTCACATACAATGAGTGGACAGAGGACAAAATCAAAAGACCGCGGCACGGCGGTAAAAAATACATCGTCAGCCCGCTGGCGCTGATATGGGACAATGAGTATTACTATCTTGCCGCGGACGACTTCGGAGCGGTCAAGAATTTCAGAGTAGACAAGATGAGCTCTGTATCGATATCCGGCGAACGGCGCGATGCAGACGCGGGCAAGCTCAACATGGACGCCGCCATATATTCCAGAAAACTGTTCGGTATGTATGGAGGCAAAGAAGAGCTGGTCACGCTCAGGTGCCGTACGTCGCTTGCAGGCGTTATAATAGACCGTTTCGGTACTGAGCCTCCGTTCATAAAGGAGAGCAACGGCGATTTCTTCCGCGTGAGCGTTCGGGTAGCGCTGAGCCCTCTGTTTTACGGATGGGTCATGAATTTCGGGGACGGGATCACGATCGAGTCACCTGAATATGTCAGAAGGGAAATACTCAGAATAGCCAGCGATATCGGCAAAATTTACGGTAATAATGAAAAATAATGATACAGTGAGGTGCAGAAATGTATAAAATTGTTGACAAAAAAGTGTTGAACAGCACGGTCACACGGATGGACATCGAGGCTCCGCTTGTCGCAAGAAAGGCACAGCCGGGACAGTTCATCATACTCCGCGTAGATGAGAACGGAGAGAGGATACCTCTGACCGTAGCGGATTATGACAGGGAGAAGGGTACCGTTTCTATAATATTCCAGATAGTAGGAGCGACTACCGAAAAGCTTAACAGGCTCTCCGCCGGAGATTATATACAGGATTTCGTCGGACCTCTCGGACGCGCAACTCATACTGAGGGACTGAAAAAGGTCGCCGTTGTCGGCGGAGGCGTCGGATGTGCGATCGCTTATCCCGTAGCTAAAAAGCTCCATGAGTCCGGGTGCGAAGTACACTCCATAATCGGATTCAGGACAAAGGATCTCATAATACTCAAGGATGAGTTTGAGGCCAACTCTTCAAAGCTCGTTCTTATGACGGACGACGGCAGTGCCGGAGAAAAGGGACTTGTCACCGATGCGCTCAAGCGGCTTATAGAGTCCGGGGAGAAATATGATGAGGTCATAACCATAGGCCCTCTTGTAATGATGAAGTTCGTGTGCCGTCTTACCAAGGAGTACGGGATAAAGACGATCGCGTCTATGAACCCGATAATGATCGACGGTACCGGTATGTGCGGCGGGTGCCGCCTCACTGTTGACGGCAAGACGGTTTTCGCCTGCGTTGACGGTCCTGAGTTCGATGGGCATAAGATAGATTTTGACGAGGCAATAGCTCGAGGCTCCATGTACCGTGAATTCGAGCGCGAAGCGCATTGCAGACTTATGAACGGAGGTAAGGAAAATGCCTAACATGTCACTTAAAAAGAACGAAATGCCCTCTCAGGCGCCGGATGTCAGAAATAAAAATTTTGACGAGGTAGCGCTCGGTTATACTGAGGAGATGGCGCTCGATGAGGCTAAAAGATGCCTCCACTGCAAGAATAAGCCTTGCGTTTCCGGATGCCCGGTCGGTATACATATACCTGATTTCATAGCTAAGGTAGCCGAGGGAGATTTTGAGGGCGCATATAAGATCATAACAGAGTCCTCCTCGCTCCCCGCTGTCTGCGGGCGCGTTTGCCCTCAGGAGACTCAGTGCGAGAGCAAGTGTGTCAGAGGGATAAAAGGAGAGCCTGTCGCAATAGGAAGGCTCGAGAGATTCGTTGCGGACTATCACAACAAGCATTTCAAGGGAATGCCGGAAAAAGTAAAGTCAAACTCTCACAGAGTCGCGATAGTCGGATCCGGACCTGCCGGCCTTGCCTGCGCAGGCGACCTTGCCAAGAGGGGTTATGAGGTAACGATCTATGAGGCACTTCACACGGCGGGCGGAGTTCTTGTATACGGAATACCGGAATTCAGGCTCCCGAAGGACATAGTGCGCAGGGAGATCGATTCTCTGAAGGCTCTCGGAGTCAAGATAGAAACAAATGCGGTAGTCGGAAAAGCTGTATCGGTAGATGAGTTGCTTGACGATTTCGGATATGAGGCAGTATTCGTAGGAAGCGGAGCCGGACTCCCGAGATTCATGAATATACCCGGAGAGCATTTTAAAGGTGTTTACTCCGCAAATGAATTTCTGACAAGAGTAAACCTCATGAAAGCGTATAAAGAGGACAGCGATACTCCTATACGCCGCGGAAAGAGAGTTGCCGTTGTCGGCGGAGGAAACGTTGCTATGGATGCGGCGCGCTGTGCTCTCAGGCTCGGTGCCGATGAGGTATCTATAATATACCGCAGAGGCGAGAGCGAGCTTCCTGCACGTCACGAGGAGATAGAGCATGCCAAGGAGGAGGGTATAGTATTCCGCCTTCTTACAAATCCGGTCGAGATAATCGGAGATGAACAGGGCTTTGTAAAAGCTATAAAATGCGTAAGGATGACGCTCGGAGAGCCCGACGCATCCGGCCGACGCCGCCCCGTCGAGGAAAAGGGTAGCGAGCATCTGATCGATGTTGATACGGTCATCATATCCATAGGCACCTCGCCTAACCCGCTCATCAAGTCGACCACCACCGGACTTGAGACCGAGAAGTGGGGCGGAATAATCGTCAATGAGGGCGGAGCAACCTCCAGAGAGGGAGTTTTCGCGGGCGGAGACGCTGTCACCGGTGCGGCTACGGTAATACTCGCGATGGGCGCAGGAAAAACTGCCGCCGAGTCGATAGACAAGTACATAAAAAGCAAAAACAAATGATCGATCACGGCATAATTTGCTTTGATTTGGACGGGACGCTGACCGATCCGTATGAGGGACTGACAAAGTCTTTCGAATTCGGGCTGGATGCGGTAGGGATACCGCACGGCCCGCGGTCAGAACTCGCGATGTTCATAGGACCGCCGCTCGTCGACGCGGTATGCGAGCACTATAAGGTCGACAGAGCGACCGGAGAGAGATTCCTCATAGAGTTCAGAAGATATTTCGAGGACAAGGGCTGGTGTGACAATAAGGTCTATGACGGTATCCCGGAGTTGCTTTCCAAACTCAAGGAAAAGGGGAAACGGATAGCTCTCGCCACCTCAAAGCCGACAGTATTTTCGCGGAAAATACTTGAGCTCTTTGGTATCGCCCGGTTTTTTGATGTCGTGTCCGGCGCAGATGCCGCCGCAGGGAGAGAAAAAAAGACAGAGGTGCTCTCGTATGCGCTCTCCTTTTTCGATATCCGTGACGGAGCCGTGCTGGTTGGCGACAGGAAATACGACGCGGATGGCGCGAAAAATGTAGGCATTGACAGTATCGGAGTTATGTATGGTTACGGCAGTCGCGATGAGATCCTGGATGCGGGTTTTACTGCGGTGGTCGGAAGTGTCCGAGAACTGTCGGAATTACTGCTCGGATAAACAATTTTTAATATATAGGAACGCGCGTGCAAAGGCAAATAAAACCGCCTATGCACGCGCATTCTTATCGAT
>CALWTR010000020.1 GCA_944384525.1 uncultured Clostridia bacterium | reverse complement strand
GTGCGACTTCGCTGGAGACCGAGGCCGGCGCTATTATTTCAAGGTCAAGATCTGCCGCCGCTCTGATAGCGGCGGTGGTTTCGGTTGTTTCGGATTTTTCCTCCGGCAGTTTTATGGACGAATACCGCGCGCGCTCTTTTGTGTCTTTTCTCCGTATACGCGTCAACTGCGGGACCGATAGCTATGAGGCAACTGCAGAATACATAACCGACCGCGGTGCGCTCGTCGCTTCCCTGCCCGGAGGCGAACGCCGCACACTGTCGTCCGGGGAGGTCAGCATAATTCCTATCGGCAATTGACGCGGGTCGGGAAAATCAGAAAGCTGTTGACTTTTTGACGCCGCTGTGATATAATACTTATAATAATTTATAAAGACTGTGACGAAGAGGACACCCTTCAGCGGAAGCACAGAGAGCCGGCGTATGCTGAGAGCCGGAATTTTGCGAAGGAATGTCTATGGCTTCCGAGTCGGGGGTTCGATGCCCGTCCGCGCTATGCGGTGGGAGGTAGGGCCGCCCCGTATACGCCGCGTAAAGGCGCAGGCATTCCGCCTGAGAGGTGGCGCGGTCATCCGCGCAATTTGAGTGGTACCGCGGAGCTTTCCGTCTCAAAGTTTTTCTTTGAGACGTTTTTTATTTTAGTGAGCCGTCCGTCCCGGCGGACAACAAAAATACAGAGAGACAAGAATAACGGAGGAAATATAAATGAGCGACTACAAGATCAACACAAAATGCGTGCAGAGCGGATATACTCCGGGCAACGGAGAGCCCAGGCAGATCCCTATCATACAGAGTACAACTTTCAAGTACTCGTCAAGCGAAGCTATGGGCAAGCTTTTCGACCTTGAGGCAAACGGATATTTTTACTCCCGCCTCCAGAACCCGACCTGCGACGCGGTCGCGGCAAAGATCTGCGACCTTGAGGGCGGGACCGCCGCAATGCTGACCTCTTCCGGGCAGGCGGCTAACTTCTTTGCCGTATTTAATATAGCAAATGCCGGAGATCACGTCATATCCAGTTCTTCGATATACGGCGGGACCTACAATCTGTTCTCGGTAACTATGAGGAAGATGGGTATAGATTTTACCTTCATTGCTCCGGACGCCACGGAAGAGGAGCTTGAAGCGGCATTCCGCCCGAATACCAAAGCGGTGTTCGGAGAGACGATAGCCAACCCCGCACTCCGCGTTCTCGATATAGAAAAATTCGCCCGTGCGGCGCACGCACACGGCGTCCCGCTTATAGTGGACAACACCTTTGCAACACCGATAAACTGCCGCCCGTTCGAGTGGGGCGCAGACATAGTAACGCACTCAACAACAAAATACATGGATGGCCACGGATCGGCGGTCGGCGGCTGTATCGTTGACAGCGGAAAATTCGACTGGAACGCGAACGCCGAGAAATTTCCGGGTCTCTGCACTCCCGATGAGAGCTATCACGGAATAACATATACCGAAAGATTCGGACTCGCAGGAGCTTATATCACAAAGGCAACGGCACAGCTGATGCGCGATTTCGGATGCACGCAGTCGCCTCAGAGCGCCTATCTGCTCAATCTAGGACTTGAGAGCCTGCATCTTCGTGTAAAAAGGCACTGCGAGAATGCGCTTGCAGTCGCAAAATACCTCAACTCTCATGAAAAAATAGCATGGGTCGAGTACCCCGATCTAGAGGGCAACAAGGACCATGAACTCGCAAAAAAATATCTGCCTAACGGCAGCTGCGGAGTTGTCAGCTTCGGAGTAAAAGGTGGGCGCAGCAACGCGGAGAAATTTATGGGCTGTCTCCGTCTCGCCGCAATAGAGACGCATGTAGCGGACGCGCGCACCTGCTGTCTGCACCCTGCGAGCTCAACTCATCGGCAGATGAGCGAAGAGGAATTGGTAAGATCCGGAGTTCCGGGCGATCTTGTAAGGCTCTCATGTGGCATAGAGGACGCCGATGACCTTATAAAAGATATCTCGAATGCGCTCGACCAGGTATGATACCGCCGCTTCTGCGGCGGGAGGCGGGGATACGCTCCGCCGGAAAGGAAACAGAAAATGCCGATAAAAGTACCGAACGGGCTTCCCGCAATAAAAACGCTGGCTGACGAAAACATATTCGTTATGCAGGAGACAAGAGCGGCAACTCAGGATATAAGGCCCCTGCAAATACTGCTGCTGAATCTCATGCCTACAAAAATAGATACCGAAACTCAGCTCTCCCGACTGCTCGGCAACACGCCGTTGCAGGTAGAACTGACGCTTATGCATACCATGTCTCACAAATCCAAAAACACGCCGATGGAGCACCTCATCTCTTTCTATCATGTATTCGATGAGGTTCGCGACAAAAATTTCGACGGCATGATAATAACCGGAGCTCCTGTCGAGCACCTCGAGTTTGAGGAGGTGGAGTATTGGGATGAGCTCTGCGAGATAATGGAGTGGAGCAAAACTCATGTCCACAGCACATTCCACATCTGCTGGGGAGCGCAGGCAGGGCTGTATTACCATTACGGGATAAAGAAATACCCGCTGGAAAAAAAGCTGTTCGGAGTTTTTCCGCACCACGCCGACTATAAAAACTCCATGTTGCTTCGCGGATTTGACGATATTTTCATGGTACCGCATTCACGGCACACTACTGTTCGCCGTGAAGATATAGAGGCAACACAAGGTCTTAAGATCCTTGCCTCATCAGAAGAAGCCGGAGTGTATGCTGTATCGTCGCCTCGCGGAAAACAATTTTTTATAACCGGGCACTCCGAGTATGATGCTCTCACCCTTGACCGAGAGTATCGCCGTGATCTTGCGGCAGGACTGCCTATACAGCTCCCTGAGAACTATTATCCGGAAAACAATGACAAACTTCAGCCTCCGATAACCTGGCGTTCTCACGCAAGCCTGATATACTCTAACTGGCTGAATTACTTCGTTTATCAGACGACGCCTTACGACATCAACAGCATATCCCCGCGCAGAAAATAATTTCCCTTCATATGATGAAAAACCGGCAGGCACGTAGACCTGCCGGTTTTTCATCAGACAAGAATCTTACACTGAAGAACAGGAAATGGCGGTACATAAAAAGGCTGTACGACGGAGATCGGAAACGATCAACTTCGGGATCCGGATGAGCTTAATAACTGCGTAGCCCAGGACGATGAGCCATACAAAATAAAATTGCGGAAATTACAGGTATATTATTGATATTTCCGATATGCTCATGTATAATAAATATGCGACGCCAGTATCCATAGAATGGCGCGATAACAGATAGAAAGGAAGACCTACGGATGCCTTTAAATATCAAAGACTATCACAAGACCACGGAGGTCCTGCACTACGGCTGTGAAAAGCCTCGGGCATATTTTATTCCGTATGACAGTCAGAACGGAGCGATCGCCGATGAGCGCGGAGCCAGCAAGTTTTTGAAATCTCTCTGCGGTACATGGGACTTTAAATTTTTCCCGTCCGTAAATGAGATACCGGACTTCCTGTCCGACGGATTCTGCCGCGACGGTATGGACAAGATACCCGTGCCGATGAGCTGGCAGATGCTGCTCGACCGCGGATACGACGTCCCTAACTATACAAACGTAAATTACCCCTACCCTCTCGATCCACCGCACGTCCCGGACGACAACCCCTGCGGGCTTTACATCAGAGATTTTACTCTCACAGAACAGGATCTTGCAGGCAAGACTGCAATGCTGAACTTTGAGGGCGTAGACTCCTGCTTCTATCTCTGGGTAAACGATAATTTCGCCGCATACAGCCAGGTCAGCCATATGACGAGCGAGATAGATATAACCTCATTCGTAAGACCCGGAAAAAACACCATCAAGGTGCTGGTGCTGAAGTGGTGTGACGGATCATATCTCGAGGATCAGGATATGTGGAGGCTCTCCGGCATATTCCGCGAAGTATATCTGCTTTTCCGCGATGAAAACAGGATAGACGATATATATGTAAAGCCGGAGCTGTCAGACGACTTTTCCTCTGCCGTAGTTAAAGCAGTTATAAAGACAAATGCACGTACTGAGATAGTCTGCCGTCTCACTGCTCCCGACGGATCTCTGGCAGGCGCTGTGGCATGTTCCGTAGACGGCGAAGAAACGATCGAATTCCCGCGTATAGATGCGCCCGACCTCTGGAGCGATGAGTCACCGGCGCTGTATCGGCTCGATATACATTCCGGTAACGAATATATCTGCCTCCGCGTCGGACTGCGCAAGGTGGAGATCGTCGGAAAATGCTTCCTTATAAACGGTAAGAAGGTAAAGGCCAAGGGCGTCAACCGTCACGACAGCCATCCGATCCTGGGACACGCGACTCCGCTTGATCATATAGTCCGCGACCTCATGATAATGAAAGCCCATAACGTCAATATGGTGCGCACGAGCCACTATCCCAACGATCCCCGTTTTGTCGGTCTCTGTGACAAATACGGACTTTACGTCTGTGACGAGACAGACCTTGAGTGCCACGGAGTCGGGATATACTCGGATCACGCTCCTCTCACCACGGATCCCGAATGGACTCACGTTTATCTTGACCGCGCTGAGCGTATGTTCGAGAGGGACAAAAACCATCCTTGTATAATCATGTGGTCGGTCGGAAACGAGAGCGGATCCGGTCTGAACCACAAAAAAATGATAGAGTACTTTCATAAAAACGACCCGTCCCGCCCTGTCCATGCAGAGGACGATGCCCTCAGATTTGCAACTGTCCTGCACGATGAGGACGCAGGCAAAAAACACGAGGTCAAGTATACAGACATACAGGACTATATCGACTTCCACAGCCGTATGTATCCCAACGTGAACGAAATGCTCTCGCTCTACGTAAAGGACAAGAGAGTAACAAAGCCGCTGTTCCTCTGCGAATACTGTCATGCTATGGGCAACGGCCCCGGAGATCTCCGTGAATACTGGGATCTTATATATGATCACGATGAGCTGTTCGGCGGCTGTGTCTGGGAATTCACGGATCATTCAGTCGCTACCGGAAGCAACATATACGCCGACCCTCACTACACCTACGGCGGAGACTTCGGCGACCGTCCCAACGACGGCAATTTCTGCGTTGACGGTCTTGTATATCCGGACAGACGTCCTCACATCGGTCTTTTAGAGCTGAAACAGGCTATAAAGCCTTTCCGTGCAGAGTATTGCGGTGACGGAGATATAAGGATAAAGAACCTCAGATATTTCAAGGATCTCTCCGATCTCTATCTCGACTTCAGCGTAGAGCGCAACGGCACCGTGATAATATCCGGGAAGATCGACGCTCTTAACATCGCGCCGCAGAAGAGCAGAAAATACAAGCTTTTCGACGCTCCCGAATACAAAAAAGGAACATATACTCTTAATATATATGTAAAGGAGCGGCAGGAAAAGCCTTGGGCAAAGGCCGGTCATGAGGTCGGATTTGCCCAGTTCCTCCTCTCGGAAAACCGTGGGGCCAGATCCGCCTCGGGCAACGGCACGGTCACCCTCGAAAAGAACGGCTCAGATTTTACGATCAGCTGTCTTGAAACCAGCTACACCATCTCCGGTATAAGCGGAATGCTCACAAGCATAAAGGACAACGGAGAGGAAATGGTCATTGCTCCCGTGCTCCCGACCGCATGGCGCGCTCCCACTGACAACGATATCAATATAAAGAATGACTGGAAAAAGTACTGCCTTGACAGACTTACGGTAAAATGCTACGGTGTTTCGGTAACAAAGAACACTCCTGAAGAATGTATAGTCAGTGCGGATATTTCGCTCGGCTCTGCTCCGATCGCTCCGGTCATGCGTGCTGTGGTGACCTATTCACTCAAGCCGGAAAGAGGACTGGAAATAAGCTATGACGTCCATGTCGAGGATGCGGTACCTTATCTGCCGCGCTTCGGAGTGAAATTCTCTATGCCGGAGGGTTGCGAGAATATACGTTACTTCGGATACGGACCTCACGGGTCATACTGCGATATGAACCTCTCCTCCCGTCTCGGTGATTATACCACGACAGCAACGGACAATTTCGAGCACTATATACGTCCGCAGGAGAATTCGGCGCACTTCGGATGCAGATGGGCGTACGTTTCATCGCTTACAGGACACGGTATCTTCTTCTCCTCCTGCGATCCGTTCTCGTTCAGCGCGTCACACTTTACGCCCGAATATCTCACCGTTACCGCCCATGATTATGAACTCGTCCCGGATTCACATACCACGGTCATAATCGACTACGCGCAGAGCGGTATGGGATCCAATTCCTGCGGTCCGGCGCTCATGGAAAAATATCGTCTGAAGGAGAAAAATTTCAAGTTCACATTCAGGGTCGTACCCGGATTTGTTAACGATGAGTGCCCCTATTTCAGATCCTATAAGATATGATCTCTGTATTATTCATCCAAACGGCAAATAGACGTATTTGGCAATGAGATATTAAATATCAAAAACTATAAAAACCGGCGTCCGGGTAATTCCGGGCGCCGGTTTTTAATCTGTTGTTTTTCGCTTTTTGATTTGCTTTGTTTTTATACTTCCAGGTTATGCTCAAGCGTAGATGCCGAATATAGCGCGGATAGCGTCTGCCGTCGCAAGATCGGCGTTATTTGCGGGATCTGCGATGTACTTATCGATCTCCTGCGCAATTATCGCCTTATTCTCCTCCGTCACTGAGTCTGCAATACCAAGAGGATCATTTTTAACCGTGGCAGACCCGTCGTCACCGGTATCTGTTGCTATATTCTTGAGCGCGCCGGAGATAACGGAGCTCTCAAATGAGTTGCGCATGAATTCCTCGGCGGTGACACTGCCGCTGCCCTCGGTATCCTCGTCGCCGAACACATCTGAGGCTTCTTTTCCGTCTGCAGCATTGATTATTACGCTGAAAAACTTTGATACAGCTGTCGCCTCACGCGTCTTAGTCTCTTCATCTGCAGTCTCAGAGATGATCACCATCTCGTCGAGCACCGCTGTCATAGTATCACTGACCGCTCCGGAAATGTTGTCGTCTGCGCCGCTATTGTCCGATATGACCTTGTCGGTCATTATTTCCTTTATGACCTCGACCGTACCTGAGTCAACGCAGTCTATTAGCTCTCTGACGTCCTCTTCCACAGCCGTTATGTCAGTCTTTCCGTCGGATGTGATGGTTTCAACCATGCCGGCGACAGCGGCAGCCGCTTTTATGACGCTCATGAGCGAGACCTCTCCGCCGCTTATCTTTTCTATCGTCTCGCGATCGAACGCGAGTATATCAGACCGAACTGTCGCAGACTCCAGCAGAGCCGCCTTTATTTCGGAGCGCCCATCATCGTTGATGCCAAACACTATACTGTTATCTATGGAGTTGAAAAACCGTTCCATGACCGTGGTGTCCAGATCATTGATATTCGTGCCGGAACCGAGCATATCGAGAACTTCGATAAAGCTGCTGATCATAGCTGCCATATTATCTGCCTCTGCTTTTATATTCTCACTGCTCAGTTTTTCGTAGCCCTTGTCTATCCCACTCAAAAGATCGCTCATAAGAGCTCGGGCAGTCTTGAATCCTCCGTTGGCTCCGCTCAGGTTTTCTATCTCTTCGAAACATCCTTTACCGCTGAGATAATAGGTATTTCCGAGAGGAGACTCTATGACCGCCTCTCCGTTCTCATCAAGTGCTTTCATTGCCTCGGCAAACATTCTTGCTCCGTCATATGCAAACGCATTGCCGGAACCATTGTATGCGGCGGGAGATGCTGAAGATCCTTTATCATATACTGTATACATCATAATAAAGAAACTTTCAATGTCATCTGCCGTTACTGTATCAGCAGAACCGAAATCAGTATAGAGACATTCAGCCATCAGCTTACGCTTATCCTCATCCATGGTTATCCCGTTCAGATCAAATATCTGTGCAAGCCCATCGGATATCTCGTTGACTCTTTCTGCCTCGCTCTCGACCGAGCTCTCCTTGTTCATGAGCGCGGCCACATCCGCAAGCAAAGCTTCGTATGCATCTTCTGCATCGTTAGGAATGCCGAGGTTCTGGCAAACTATAGCCATACCGTATCTTGCAAACAACGCGCCGAGCCCTCTGGTACGCTCATTGGCATAAAGCAGCTGTACTATCTGAGAGACGAATTCCTCATTAGAAAGTGCCTGCTCAAGCGGGTCGCCTGAAAGAGACAGTATACCCTCTTTCGCCATTAAGGAGTATACATCTCCTATGGTTTTTATATCTTCCTTTATGCTTTCGGAAGTGCTGTCCCCGAATACTGCAACTACCTCGTCTATGATCGGACCGAAATCCCGCTCGACCTGCTCGGAAAGCTTGAAGGTTCCCGCCTCACGGCAATCCGAGACCGACCTTACAAGTGCGCTGAGGAAATATGTGAGCGAGTCGCTTTGAGAGGCCTTTTCCACCATTCCGTCCAGGACCGCCGTCTGCTCCTCGGTCAGATTTCTCATGTCGGTGCCCTCAAAATTGGCCAGGTACTCCGCATATATCTCCGCGAACATCATGATCTCCGACTTAGCATTTATCTCATCTCCTGAAAAATCAAAGACGGCAAGCTTGTCGTAGAGCATTTCTCCGCCCGCCATATATACAGTCTTGATCACAGGGTTGCGGTTTATCGGATCTATATAATCATCTTTGTATACATTCACGGTCGCGGTCATCTGCGAATCCGGAGCATCGTTGTTAAGCACGCCCGCAACCTCACCCGCCAGATTTCCGACTCCGGCGACCGGCAAAAGGAATATGAAAGAGACGACCGCGCCCTGTGCTGCACCTATCAGAAATCCGATAAGCCTTGACACAAATCCGTTATTGCTCCTTGAGAAGTGAGCTATCAGGCATATTATTTTATGCAGTATGAGCATCACTGCGCTTATAAGCACAAATATGACTATCGCAAGTATAGGGAACACTACCAAAGTCGCCGGTACGGAAAGTAGCGGAACGGCGCCCTCCGCCTCCATAGACTCGATCACAGCGGCATATTCCGCAGGTAAGTATTTGGCTATCAGCCCGCTCTGCCCGGCATTTGAAAGCAGCTGCCCGAACGTCATCCCGTGCGGGAATTTAGCAGAAAAAGCTGACATTCCGCAGAAGATAAGAGCATAGCTCGCCACCGCGCTGATCACGATAGTTATAAGCCTGACCAGAGCTCTCATGCCTCCTCTTATAAAGCCGAGCAACGCGGCCGACAGGACCAGCACGCCTGCGATCGCGTACAGTATGATATCTATCGTAGCCATTGATACAAAAATCCTCCGTTAATCAAATAAAAGACTGGCAGATACTTTTGCCGCCGAACCGGCTCCGTACGGCCACATTGAAACAGGAAGAGCGGTCTTTCAAAAGTTCCGTCTTCGACATACGGGACAAGCACGGACGCCTTTATTTATAATATAATACAATACACAACTTATTTTGTCAAGTATTGTCGTCGCGCAAGATATGGTACACTCGGAGTATGGCGCACTGCGTTTTTCCGTCCTCTATTTCTCCGCGCATCACTCGATCCGCGGCCTCTTCCAAAGGAATACGGAACACGTCGAGGAATTCATCTTCGTCAAGTTCGCGCTCTCCGAATTTGAGGTCAGTCGCAAGATACATATATATTTTTTCCGAAAGTATAGCAGGAGACGGAATATATAGCCCGAGATAACGCATATTTCCTGCCACAGCTCCGGTCTCCTCGCGCAGTTCGCGCGCCGCCGCGGACAGCGGATCCTCATCGGGTCCGTCGAGCTTTCCCGCCGGGATCTCTGTCATGACCCTGCCATGCGGATATCTGTATTGCCGTTCGAGCAAAACATCTCCGTTGTCCGTAAGTGCAACTATCGCCACAGCTCCGTTATGCAGAGCTACCTCGCGATGCGAGACGGCGCCGTTCGGCAGCTTGACAGTATCGCGCACGATATGAAGCACTGCGCCGCTGTATATCTCCTCGCGTTTTTCAAAGGTCTCGGTCAGTTTCTGTTCCTCCATAATAGCTCCTTATCAATGCCTGTCCGTATACATAAATATATCGAGAATACGGCAAGCGCAAAATTTTTATGTTTTTTAACAAATATATTATATCATATTTCCTTGATTTATGATATACTTTACTTGCAAAAACTTAAAACTCTGCTCCGCTCTCAGAATAAAACGCGGGGCATGGACAAAATTTAAAGACAGGAGTTATGACTATGAAGCTCGGAGTACTTACGAATCTTTTCGCCTCGATGCCGCTCGATGAGGCACTTGCAAAATTCAAGGCGCTCGGGATAGAGGCGGCGGAAATAGGCGCGGGAGGCTATCCAGGAAAGGCACACTGCGATCCTGCTGTCCTGCTCAATGATGCAGACGCACTCAAAAACTGGCTCTCTACATTTAACAAATACGGCATAGAGATCTGCGCACTCTCTGCGCACGGCAATCCCGTTCACCCTGACAAGGCAACGGCAAAGGCTTATCATGATGATTTTGTGAACACCGTACTTCTGGCAGAGAAGATAGGGATAGACACTGTCGTTACTTTTTCCGGGTGTCCCGGCGGATCTCCCGAAGACAAAACGCCTAACTGGGCGACCTGCGCATGGCCGGACGACTATCTGAAGATCCTCGACTACCAGTGGAACGACGTCCTGATACCATACTGGAAAAAGACCGCGGCCTTCGCAAAGGAGCACGGTGTGAACAAGATAGCTTTCGAGATGCACCCCGGATTCTGCGTATACAATCCGGAGACTCTGCTCCGGCTCAGAGATGCGGTCGGAGACGTTATCGGCGCCAACTTTGACCCGTCCCACCTTATATGGCAGGGCATCGATCCGGTAGCCGCTATACGCGCGCTTGACGGTGCTATCTATCATTTCCATGCCAAAGATACAAAGATAGATAAATACAACACCGCTAAATTCGGCGTTCTTGATACAAAGCACTACAGCGATGAGCTCCACCGGAGCTGGATCTTCCGCTCGGTCGGATACGGCAACGGTCTCGACTACTGGCGCGAGATGATATCCGCGCTCCGTCTTGCCGGATATGACAAAGTCATGTCTATAGAGCACGAGGACAGCCTCATGACTCCGGAGGAGGGGCTCAGGCACGCAGTCGAGTTCCTTAAGGGATCGATAATCAGGGAGGAGAAGCCCACCGGGATGTCCTGGGCATGATTCCTCAGTCTGTAACAACATAAAAAGCGGCGGGATCTCCCGCCGCTTTTTATGTTTATTTTTCCTAAAGCTTTTCAGAAAGCTTTTTAAACTCCGGTCCGCATTCGCAATGAACGGGTAATGCGCCCGTGCACATAGACGGTTTTGATCCGCAATGATTATTTCTCTGTGCAAGTCCGGACCGAATGTTTTAGTTGCGCGGAAACCCCGCGGTCATATTTAAAAATCAAAATTTAAAAATGAATTTCGCCATTGGCTTGGGGCGCATCTTCATTGGTGGATGAGAAACAGCGTCATTTCCCAGCCGGTATCGACCGGACAGGATAAAAGCCAAGCGGTGTTCTCCGCGCTTATTTTTCAGGTACTATCAGTCCGTAACCGCCTCCTTTCCTTTTATATACGACGCATGTATCGCCGCTTTCATCATCAAGAAATACATAGAATTGATGCTCGAGAAGGTTCATCTGAAGTATTGCCTCCTCATGAGACATCGGCCGCAGTTCAAAAGTCTTGACCCGGATGTCCGGTTCATCCTCCTGAAGATAATCATCCTCAGGGATATCTATCGTCATATGCCGGATACGTTCCAGCCTCGTCTTATTCTTCCTTATCTGTCTCTCGAGACTCTCGACCGCATTGTCCATAGCGTTATTGAATGTGGTGTTCTCCTCCTCACTGCGGAAGATCGTCCCTTTATAAACTATCGTTATTTCTACTATCTCAACTCCTTTGCGAACCTTAAATGTTACAGTCGCCTCGGTGTCCTTATCAAAAAACTTGTCGAATTTTGCAAGTTTTTTCTCAGCGAGATCTCTGTACGAGTCCTTTACGGAGATCTGTCTTCCAGTTACTGTGATTTTCATCTCTTCACCGCTCGGCGCATGTCCAAGCGAGCGACAGCGCCGCCTTTCCTAACCGTTTTGCCGGGAGAGTTCTCCCTGCTGACTTTATTATATCAGAAATTCTTGTTAAAATAAATAGAATTAAGAAAAATTTATCATTTTTTTTGTAATTTTTTAATAATTACATATGTTTTTATGGAAATAAACGAAAACAGTTGACCATACCCGAAAAATATGCTAGAATAGAAAAAGGAGATGACGGAAATTGAACTGACCCAAATTGTACGGACAGCACCAAAAAGAGTCCCAAGGTAGAAAATATTAAATTTTAAGCAACGAACTGACATCGTTTTTCGAGTGGTGTCAGTTTTGTTTTTGTTTGAATACGTTCG
>CALWTR010000019.1 GCA_944384525.1 uncultured Clostridia bacterium | reverse complement strand
AAAAATCTGACTAATAAAGACGCGTGAGTTCAAGTCCATATTAAAACAACGGAAAATATCTTTTTTGTCCGCTCTTCACATGATGTGCGGTCAGAAATGATACGCGCCGGAAAACAAGAAAAAGCGGGAGATTTCGAAAGTTTTCTCCCGCTTTTTCTTAGTTATATAAGTATTTTGACGTGATTATTTCACAAATATCATTGCCTTTGTCGGAAAGAGGATCTTACAAATGTAACGGACAAAGAATGTGTCAAAAGCACAAAAGAACTCCGGCACCTGTTCATACAGGTGCCGGAGTTATTATTTATTCGGATCATTCGATCGTTATCTTGCTGCCGGAAGCCAACTTCTTCTGATCTACCTTAGGCAGAACGACTGACAGAACACCGGATTCGTATTTTGCCTTGACGTCCTCAGGTTTTACATTGCCGACATAGAAGCTACGCGAGCAAACGCCTGCGTAACGCTCCTGACGGAGGACACGACCCTTCTTGTCTTCTTCCTTCTTATCAAGACCTTTTTCTGCGCTGACAGTCAGGTAACCGTCTTTAATATCAATGTTTATTTCATCTTTCTTAAAGCCCGGCAAATCAACAGCGATTTCATAGCTGTCATCCATCTCACGAATATCGGTCTTCATCATATTTCTTGCGTTCTTTCCGTAAAGCGGATTGTGCGAACCAAAGAATCCGTCATTAAAGAAATCATCTAACATATTCTCACCAAAAATGCTCGGTAACATAATAAATCCCTCCATTATTGTCATTTTGATTTTACATAAAGTGATATGATACAGCTGAGCTGTATCGATGCGTTGCTTTGATCTTTGCCTTTTGGGCTATTCAAATATAACACCCATCGGAATCACTCCATTCCTTTTTCCTTTTTACATCTAATATTATACTCTTTCCTCTTGAAAAAACAATGATTCTACGATACAATAAATAAATGATAGCTTGTGCTTTCAGCACAATAAATTCCGGAAAGGAGTGTGAACATGGACAAACAACTATGGCAATCCGGGGATGCGACCGCCTTGATCACGGAATTTTTTGAGCAGGACGATCTGAAGCAATTGGCACTTGATGTCGGAATTTATCTGGATTGTCCACTGCTTGTATTGGATGATGCTTTCCGTGTCGTGGCTCATTTTTGTCCTGTCGGTTTCTCCGATAAGCTGTTCAGAGATGCCGTCTCGCAAGGCACAATTACATATGAGGCAAGTGCAGTTATCAGCAAGAGTTCTGCTCTCTGCGAGGGAAGTGCGGATTTCGTTAAAGTGGAAGAAAGTCCTTTTCGTCGGCGTTTTGCGCCGTTGATCTGTACAGGAGTCAGACTTGGTTACCTGATATGTATTGACACGGACGGTCATCTATCCAAAATTTCAGCAGAGATCTGGCGGCAAATCAATTTGATACTTGCAAAACAGCTGTTTATTGAAACCAGCAGGCAGGACAAGCCATTTGAAACCGTCGAGGATATTCTGATGAACCTGCTTGAAGGTGGCTTTCAATCCTCTTCCTATTTTCGCCTTCAGACCGCCGGCACGTATCTTGCAGACTTTCATCCATCCGCTTTTGCGCTGATCGATCTTACGGCCTATCACAGTCAGTATCTCGGAACGCGGCACCTAAAAGAAGAACTCGGCGCACGCTTCCCAAACGCTCATTCATTTCTGTACAGAGGTGATATATTTCTTTTCCTGCACAGGGATAGTGATGTCGATATATTCTTCGAACTTGCAAAGGAATTCGGTCTGAAAGTCATTATTTCGGAGCCTATTCAGGATCTGTTCAGCCTCCCGTCACTTTACAGAGCGGCATATGATGCATTGAAGATGATCGTGGAAAGCAGGTTTCACGGAGAAAATGTTTGCTCTGTGGCGCAACTGCGAACTCCGTTGCTTCTGAAAAATCTGGAATCCCGTGACGATCTGATTTTTCCGGAACTGCGGGCACTTGCCGAGCACGACAGAAAAAAAGATACACAATATTGCGAAACGCTGTATTTTTATCTTGTGTGCAATCGGTCGTTGAAAAAGACCTGCGACGCACTGTTTACTCATCGTAACACTGTTCTGTACCGTATCGGCAAGATCCGGGAAGATTTTTTGATCCCTCTTGACGATCCGTCAAAGCATACCGGGTTGTTGATCGGTGTTGCGATCCTGCTGTTTCAAAGCGCAGGCCCGGATTTCTTTTTGCGTACACTCCCGCAATCTGACGATGAATAAATTTTTATGTGAGAAAAAACAGCATATATTTTGTTACGGAAATATGAGAGTGACGTAGAAAGCAAAAATGCTTTGAATAGGCAAAATAATAAGAGATATATCCCTCGAAAATATATTACAGATGTCGTTTAGCTCAACTTTGCCGCCGCATGGCTGATAAGCTATTTTGGCGGACATCCTATCGAAGATCGTATAAAAAGCGGCATAGATCTGCTGTGCCATTGTATCTGATACTGAAGCAGTACAAAAATATTGATATTAATAAGGAGAAAATCAGTCGTGAAAGAAAACAGAAAACTGTTGAAAGAAGTGATCAAAGATATCCGTCATGATATGACAGATGAGGAAGTACTGAACCTTTTGGCGGACAGTAAAGTTTCGGTCAGCCCCGAAAAAGAGAAAGGAAAAGACTCACTCGGACAGCGGGCGGCAGACACCATTGCTAAATTTGCGGGGAGCTGGGCGTTTATCTTCTCGTTTGTCAGCGTGCTGATCCTATGGATGATCATCAATGTGATCCTTGCATCTAAAGCATTTGACCCGTATCCGTTTATTCTCCTTAATCTGGTGCTTTCCTGTGTAGCGGCAATTCAGGCGCCGCTGATCATGATGAGTCAGAACCGACAGGAGGAAAAGGATCGCCGCCGTGCGGAAAACGATTATAAGGTCAATCTGAAAACCGAAATAATGATCGAAGACCTTTATGACAAAGTAAATCTGATCCTCTCCAAGCAGTTACAATTGGAAAAACAGATGTCGGAAAAGAAAACCGAAGATAAGGTCCCGAAACAGTAAGCGCGGCGCTGAATATAAATAACAAGCCATAACAGCCGGACTGGAAACGCATGTACATAAGTCGGTTTACAAGCTTGGCTTTGAAAGACCGGAAGACGACGGTCACTTCAAGTTTCGGCTTTGTCAAGGGAGAAGTCTACCCAAATGTAATTCGATCTGGATCGAGTTTGAAAAAATATAGCTGTGTGCATCGACTTTATAGTGATATGCCGGGAAGTATAGTCTGAGCAATTCGGACTATACTTTTTTCTTTTTCGACCGTGAGGTAATATCTATATCTTAGCATGTGACGGCCGATGTTTCTAAGAGAGTTGTTCCCCAAAATAAAATCGCTTTTTTGTTTACAAAAAAATAAAGATATGTTATAATAAAATAAGCAGTGTTGTCGGATTATCGGGATTGGGGGAATGCTTGCTTGAGGAAGTTGTTCGAGTACATAAAACCATATTCTTTTCTTATTTTCGTCGCGCTTTTTCTGAAGACTCTTGCGGCATTCGCTGAGCTTTTTATCCCGAAACTCCTCGCCGACATCGTCGACGAAGCGATACCGGCGAACGATATATCCAGAGTGTATATGCTAGGCGCGGTGATGATCGGTATGGCGGTGCTCGCGCTTTTCGGCAACATTTTCGCAAATAGGTTTGCCGCAATAAATTCCGGCAAGATAACACAGAATATACGACACGATCTTTTTGAAAAGACAATAAGGCTCGATCTTGAGGACGCTGACAAATACGGTACCTCTTCGCTCATATCGCGTCTTACGTCAGACACGTACAATATAAATTCAATGATCGGCAGGATGCAGCGCATGGGCGTCCGTGCGCCGATATTGCTCGTCGGAGGCATAATAATAACCCTTACTATAAATGCAAGGCTTACTCTGATACTCGTTGCCGTTCTGCCTTTTGTTGCGGGGACCGTTTATTATATAACCAAAAAAACGATACCGATATATACAGACGTGCAGAAGAATCTCGACGATATGGTCCGGACCGTTGAGGAGAATGCCGCGGGAGTAAGAGTCATAAAGGCGCTGTCCAAATCTGAATATGAAAAAGGGCGGTTCCATGCGGTAAACGACCGGCTCGTCAAGAGGGAGATATATGCCTCTGCGCTGATGGCGCTTACAAATCCTTTGACCGGACTGTTCCTTAACCTTGGTCTATGCGCTGTCATAGCTGTCGGGGCTTATATATCCTTGACCGAGTCTGCTATATCCGGAAAGCTGCTGGCGTTCATGACTTATTTTACGATAATACTGAACGCTATGATCGGCGTTACAAAGATATTTGTCATGCTCTCAAGAGGTATTGCATCCGCAAGGCGCATAACCGAAGTGCTTGAAACACCGGCTCGGGACAGGGGTGTACCAGCGCCTGCGCGTGAGAGCGGCGGATATCTCGTCTTCGACGATGTGAGTTTTTCGTATAACAAAAATGAGAACAATCTGGACGGGATAAGCTTTTCTCTGAAGAAGGGCGAGACGCTCGGCATAATCGGAGCGACCGGAAGCGGAAAAAGCACGATCGTCAGCCTGCTAAACAACTTTTATTCTCCGGACAAGGGAAATATATATATCGACGGGACAGATATACGCGCCGTTCCGAATAAAAAACTACGCAAAATGATAGGAACAGCGTTCCAGAACGATTTTATCACTACCGCTACGGTATCGGAAAACATTTCGTTTTTCCGAGGTATATCGGATGAAGACATAAAGCATGCCGCCGCTGTTGCACAGGCAGATCAGTATATAAACGAGCTTGAAGGCGGTTACGGTCACGATATCAATGCCCGCGGGACCAATCTCAGCGGCGGACAGAAACAGCGCCTGCTCATAGCGCGCGCCCTTGCCGCAAAGCCGGATATACTGATACTGGACGATTCCGCGTCCGCTCTGGATTACAAAACAGATATGAATCTCAGGCGCGAGATAAAGAACGCACTCAAGGATACGACTACCGTCATTATAGCTCAGCGCATATCGTCTATAAAAAATGCCGATCTGATAATCGTGCTCAACGACGGAAAAATAATCGGAAAGGGAACTCATGAAGAGCTCCTCGCCTCCTGTGAAGAATACCGGGAAATATCCGAGATACAGATGGGGGGCGTTGCAAATGCGTAATCCCGCAGAGATGGGAAAACGGCAGCAGGGAGGCGGAGGCAGAGATCTGCTGCGCGGACACGACAAGAAATATATATTCCGCGGCCTGTGGAAATACATGTCGCATTACTGGTATCTTTTGTGCGGAGCAGTCGCGCTTACCCTGCTTTCTAATTCGCTTTCGCTCAAGGGAACGACACTTGCCGGAGATGCGATAGGCGCGATACAGATCAAGGATTTTGACGCTGTAAAGCGTTACCTCATGATCATGGTCGCATATTACATAATATCTGCATTCCTCACTCTGATGCTGAATGAGCTCATGGTCTTCCTCAGCCAGAAGATAATCAGGAAGATGAGGAACGATGTCTTCGATAAACTGGTGACTCTTCCGGTCGGCTTTTTCGATATGCATCAGACCGGAGAAATAGTCAGCACCATATCCTATGATATAAATACGGTGAACGAGTCTCTGTCGCACGATTTTTTGCAGATATTCTCAAGTATATTTACAATAGTTTATTCATTTATCCTGATGCTGAGGATATCCGGCCCTCTCATAATAGTTTTTCTCATTACCATCCCCGCCTCGATAATTTTCACAAGGATAATAACCGGGATAGTGAGGCCGCTGTTCAGGCGAAGGAGCGCAAGCCTAGGCGAGATGAACGGGTATGCCGAGGAGATGATCGCAGGGCAGAAGACCATAAAGGCTTACGGCCGCGAGGAGAACATAATTTCCGGGTTCGATGAAAAAAACATAAATGCGGCCGAGGCGTATACAAAGGCTGATTGCTACGGTACGATAACGGGACCGACAGTAACGTTTATAAACAATCTCTCGCTCACTCTCGTGAGCATAGCGGGAGCTATCTCGTATATGTCGGGGAAAATATCGCTCACCGGACTTGCACAGTTCGTGCTTCTTTCGAGAAAGTTCTCCGGCCCTATAAATGAGATCGCGAATATATACAGCGATATACAGTCCGCGCTGGCTGCGGCGGAGCGTGTATTCCGCCTTATAGATACGCCGCCCGAACCCGAGGACAGCGAAGACGCGGTCGATATAGTAAACTGCCGCGGCAACGTCGAGATGCGTAACGTAAGGTTCGGATACACCAAGGAGAGAACTATAATCAAGGATCTCACCATGTCGGCGCCCAGCGGGTCGGTCATAGCGATAGTAGGGCCTACCGGAGGCGGCAAGACTACGATCATAAATCTCTTGATGAGATTTTATGATATAGACAGCGGTTCTATTGAGCTTGACGGTACCGATATCTACAAGATCAAGCGAAAAAGCCTCAGAGGAGCCTATACTATGGTCCTGCAGGATACATGGCTGTTTGAGGGGACTGTTTTTGACAATATAGCGTACGGCAAAGAGGACGTCACGGCAGAAGAGGTCACAGAGGCGGCGAAAGCGGCTCATATACACAGCTTCATAACAAAATTGCCGGACGGATACAATACAGTCATATCAGGAGATGGCGGCAATATATCAAAAGGTCAGAAACAGCTGCTCACTATAGCTAGGGCAATGCTGATCGATTCTTCTATGCTGATACTTGACGAGGCGACGTCAAACGTCGACTCGCATACCGAGGCACAGATATCAGACGCAATGATAAGGCTGATGAAGGGAAAGACTTCATTTGTCATAGCGCACCGGCTTTCGACCGTCAGAAATGCGGATCTTATACTTGTCGTGAGGGACGGAGATATAGTTGAGCGCGGTACGCACGACGAGCTTTTGGCAAAAAACGGCTTTTATGCCGAGCTGTATCGCTCGCAGTTCGAGACTTTTTAATATTCAAGCGCAAGCTACATAAATTCAGGAGGGATTTGCAATGAGACAGCTTTTTTCGGAATACTCAAAAGAAAAATGGGAGGAGGTCAGGCACAGCGATTATTATCGGCCCGCGGTAGAGGAGATAACCAAAAAAGCGGAGAGATACCTTGCCTCTGATCCTGCGCCGCTGAAATACAGGGACTATGAGCTCTATTACAGGAACGGAAACCGTTCGATATACGGGGGCGCGGTCTCTCAGTATGACGACCGTCTGAGCGTTTTTGCGTTTATGTATATGCTTACGGAGGAGGACAAATACCTGTCCGCGCTATCCGATGCGATCTGGTGGGAGTGCGATATGGAGAGCTGGACTCCGCCGGCTCATATGTCGGAGGATTATCCTCCTGAAAGGCGGGAGACGTGTATAGACCTTTGCTCCTCGATAATGGGCAGCAGGATAGCCGAGATACTCGCGCTCGTCGGAGACAAACTGCCGAAGCTCGTTCGCAGAAGGGCAGAGTATGAGGTGAGGAAGCGCGTTATAGATTCTTTCCATAAGTACGACGACTTCCCTTGGATCAGGAGAACTAATAACTGGGCGTCCGTCTGTGCCGGAAGCGTCGGACTCACCTATTTGTATATGGCGTCTGACGAGGAGATAGAAAAAGAGCTCCCGCGCCTGCTTGAAACAATGCGCCTTTTCCTTACCGGCTTTGATAAGCAGGGCTGCTGCTATGAGGGATATGCGTATTGGAAGTACGGATTTTCCTTCTACGTCATATTTGCAAAAGCTCTTTATGAGTACAGCAAGGGCAAAATAGATCTTTTTGACAATGAAAAGGTGCATGCGATAGCAAAGTTCCAGGAAAATATGGCAATGAACGACAGAGAATGTGTCTGCTTTTCCGACTGCGATCAGGATTTTACTCAGAATATCTGGCTCTCTCATGTGCTCAAAAAGAGATACCCAGACATTGAGATACCTCCTGTCGGAGACGGAGTCAGGAGCGGCTGTGCCGTTCTTCATACGATTTTGCTCCAGGATCCGGCGCTTGCCAATGAGAAGATGACCGGCAAGAATTTCTATTATGAGGAGGCTCAGTGGTTCATACATAAGAACAAGAACTACAATTTTGCCGCAAAGGCCGGTTCGAACAATGAGTCTCATAACCACAACGACGTCGGGTCGTTCCTGATATCCAAAAACGGAAAAGTCACATTTACCGACCCCGGAAGAGAAGAGTATAACGGCGCTACATTCGGTCCGAAGAGATATGAGGTGCCTGTCTATTCTTCCTACGGACACAGCGTTCCGCTGATAAATGGAAAGACCCAGAAGGCGGGGACCGGATACGCAAAGGTCACTGAGGTCAGCGAGCATGTTTTCGCATTCGACTTTGAAGGCAATTATGATATACCGGAGCTCTCAAGACTCAATCGCCGCTTTGAGTGTGGAGAGAATGAGCTGAAAATCATCGATACATATGAGTTCAATGATATGCCCGACAGCATTTGCGAGAGATTTTCGACATACATAAAGCCTGAGGTGACGGACGGGTGCGTCAAGGTCGGAGACTCAGTCCTGAGTTACGACCCTGAGCAGTTTTCCGCCGAGGTCACGACGTACGAGGTATATCAGTCCGCGTCAAGACGCCCCACGCTATATTTCATAGAGCTCCGCGCAAAGGCGCCGAAAAAGAACTTTTCATGTACTTTCACGATATCGTGAGGAGCAATATATATCCCGCGGCCGGAATGCCGCAAAACCATATGATCGAACGGAGGCCGGACAATGTTAACAGAAAACGATAACGAAGGGTTATCATCTTTCATGCTTTACACATGTTCGGGTCATGGTTGCGTTATGTACCCGGAGATAAGCGATAAAGAGATGAAACTTATACAAATATCCTCGGGGAATGCATACGTCCAGATAGGCGCGGAGGCTTTTGAGGCCGGAGAGGGCGATATTTTCTATATACCACCGCGCCTGGTCCACCGCGTTGATGCTCTGGGCAAGGAGGACATAACGGTCCGCGTTATAGTTTTTAATGTCGCTATCCTGACTGAAAATATGGACAGGTTCGACAAGGATGTGTTCAGCCTGTTTAACGTTCAGTCTCAGAACAATGCAGAGAAGTTCAGTCCCGGCAATATAATTTACGATAAACTCAACAAATGTATAGCGGAGTCATATTATGAGAGCGCGTCCAGAGATGTTTGCTACCGTCTCCCCATAAAGGCTGGGATCTATATGTGCATGACAGAGATACTCCGATATTACGGATTCGGCAAGGGCGAGAATGCAAGGGTGGCGTTCCATAATTTGCTGAGGTTGAAGCCGACTCTTGATCATATCGAGAACAACTATATGAAGAAGATATATGTTGCCGATCTGGCGGAGCTGATGTTCGTGAGCGAAGACTATTTTGCAAAAATGTTCAAGGAGTGCATAGGCAAGACACCGATAGAGTACATAAACGGAATTCGTATAAACCAGGCGCTGAGATTCCTTGTCAGGACGGAGACGAGCATATCTGATATATCAAACGCGGTCGGCTTTGGGGACAGCAATTATATGAGCAAGATATTCAAGCAGAAATTACTCATGTCTCCGATAGCTTACAGAAAAGCAGTTCGCGAGCGTATGCGCGCAAAAATACAGGAACCCGATCGCACTTGATCACGTTCAGAAAATACTTTGATAGGGGGACTCTGACGTTTATTCAGAATTGCGTCAGAGTTGCGCGGGCGCTCACGAATGTCTCGTTATCCGCTCATGAAAATCAACGTTCATAAAAAAATATGCCGCGGCAGTATTGCCGCGGCATATTTTTGTTAAGTTTGTTTAAGTTATTTAAGCTCTTTTGGCTTTTTTGGACTTGGGCTCCTGAACCTCTTCAGGGGAGGGAATATCGATATCTTTTTTTCCGGGATCGAGTGCCGGCGTTTTCTCCTTGGGGATGATGACAAGATCGCCCTCTCCCTTGACGTAAGATGCGGTAATTATGACCTTTCCGACGTCCTTTTTAGAGGGTAACTCATACATCGGCTTCATCATCAGCCCCTCCAGGATGGAGCGGAGACCTCTTGCACCGCTCTCGCGTTCTATGGCGAGGCGAGCTATCTCCTTGAATGCGTCGTCCTCTATCTCCAAATCTATACCGTCCATTTCGAACAGAAGCTTATACTGCTTGTATAGCGCATTCTTCGGCTCCTTGAGGATTCGTATCAAAGCATTTTCGTCCAGGTTATCAAGCGTGACAATGATCGGCATCCTGCCGACCAGCTCCGGTATTATGCCGTATTTTACAACGTCGTGAGGAATGACGTCCTTATATACTCCTCGTTGCACTTTTTCGGCTTTTTTCATTATCTCGGAGTTGAATCCTACCGTGTGGTTGCCGCGCCGCGCCTCAATTATCTGCTCTATGCCGTCGAATGCTCCGCCGCAGATGAAGAGGATGTTTTTTGTATTGATCTGTATAAATTCCTGGTTGGGATGCTTCCTTCCTCCCTGAGGCGGGACGTTTGATATTGTGCCTTCAAGGATCTTTAGGAGAGCCTGCTGTACTCCCTCTCCGGATACGTCTCGGGTTATAGAGCGGTTCTCGCCCTTTCGGGATATCTTATCAATCTCGTCGATATATATTATTCCTTTTTCCGCCCGTGCGACATCGTAGTCTGCCGCCTGTATCAGACGGAGAAGTATATTTTCGACATCTTCACCTACATATCCGGCTTCTGTCAGCGTCGTTGCGTCGGCGATAGCAAAAGGTACCCGAAAGCTCTTTGCAAGCGTTTCGGCGAGGTATGTTTTACCTACTCCAGTGGGCCCCAGTAGCAGTACATTGCTCTTTTGAAGGTCTACCTCATCCTCTTCGGCCTCACCGGAGCGTCCGCGTTTTTGCCTCTCCTCGAGCGTGAGGATCCTTTTATAGTGGTTGTATACTGCGACCGAGAGAGCGATCTTTGCCTCATCCTGACCGATGACGTATTTGTCCAGAGTAGCCTTTATCTCTTCGGGGCGGGGCAGGGTATCGAACGTGAGAGTATCTTCGCTCAAGGATTGCTCTCTGTTGCTTTCCTCTATTATTTCGGCGCATGCTTCAACGCAGTTGTCGCATATATAGACCCCGGTCGGAGAGGGGATCAGATACATGACCTGGTTTTCCGTGCGTCCGCAGAAAGCACAGAAACGGCTTTTTTCACGATTGTTTGCCATTATATCTCCATTTACGGACCGGGCGATAACGCCGCGGGGTTTAAAAAACTCCAAAAGCGATCGTCACCCTTGGAGCTTTTTAGTCCGTCTTGTATTTTTATTATAAATGTTTGTCGATGACTTTATCTATAAGACCGTAATCGGCAGCCTCCTGCGCGGTCATGAAGTTGTCGCGTTCGGTGTCACGGACGATATCTTCAAGCGGCTTGCCGGTCTGCTCTGAGAGTATCCGGTTGAGCTTTTCGCGTATTCTGAGGATGTGGTCGGCGTGTATTTTTATATCTGACGCCTGACCCTGCATACCTCCGAGAGGCTGATGAATCATTATCTCGCTGTTGGGGAGAGCGTAGCGTTTGCCTTTGGCGCCGGATGAGAGAAGAAAAGCTCCCATGCTAGCTGCCATTCCTATGCATACGGTCGAAACATCGCATTTTATGAAGTTCATGGTGTCGTATATTGCCATTCCGGCGGAAATGGATCCGCCCGGGCTGTTGATATAGAACGAGATGTCTTTGTCCGGATCCATTGCTTCAAGATAAAGCATTTGGGCGACAACGAGGGACGCCGTGACGTCATTGACCTCATCTGCAAGAAAAACGATCCTGTCGTTGAGCAGGCGGGAATATATATCGTAGGAGCGCTCTCCTCTTCCTGTCTGTTCTATTACCATTGGTACGAGTGCCATATAAAACTCCGTTTCCTCGGCGTGCGTCTGAAGGGGCGCCGATATGTTTTTTGTCCGCTGTCCGCCGCCTGTGTGGAGCGGCGGACAGATAAGGTTATGCAACTTGCGGAAAAGATATTACTCTGCCGCGCTAAAGCTTTGCGGACTGCTGTCGGATCACTGTTCGGATGCTATCTTTTTGAGGATCTCGAGCGCCTCTGCGACTTCAAGATCCTTGCGGATATCATCCGCGCTGACCATCTTTTTGACTTCGTCGAGCTGCATATTGTAGTTGGACGCTATCTTTCCGTACTCTTCCTCGACTTTTTCGTCGGGTATCTTTACGTTCTCGAGTGCAGCTACCGCTTCAAGCGCGAGTCGGGTCTTTACCTGCTTCTCGGCCTGCGGTCTGAGCTGTTCTCTGAGCTTGTCGAGATCGAGCCCGGTGTATTTGAAGTATGTCTTGAGATCAAGCCCGTTCATCCTGAGACGGGTGTCATAATCTCTGAGATAGTTTTCTGTCTCCTGCTGGAACATAGGCTCCGGAATATCGCAAACGAGCTTTTCAACGAGCGCGTCGGTGACGGCTCTCTCAAACTCTGCCTCTGCTTCCTTGGCGTTCCTCTCCTGAATTTTTGCCTTTATATCGGCTTTGTATTCATCGAGAGTGTCAAATTCGGATACGTCCTTTGCAAACTCATCGTCAGCCGCGGGGAGCTCAGCCGTCTTGATAGAGTTGAGTTTTGTCTTGAATACCGCCTTCTTGCCGGCGAGGTCCTTTGCATGGTAGTCGGCAGGGAAGGTGACGGTAACGTCAAACGAGTCGCCGATGTTTTTCCCGACTATCTGATCCTCAAATCCGGGGATGAATGCGCCTGAACCGAGCTTAAGGTCATGACCCTCTGCTTTGCCGCCGTCAAAGGCAATACCGTCTGCAAATCCCTCGTAGTCTATGTTGACGGTGTCTCCGTTCTGCGCGGGTCTGTCGGTGACGTCTATGTTCCTGGCGTTGCGCTCTCTGACTCTGTCTATCTCTTCCTGAACGTCTGCGTCTGTAACTTCCTTTGTGTTCTTCTTGACTCTGATGTCTTTATATCCGTCTACCTTTGCCTCAGGTTTTACAAAACCTACTGCCTTGAGGATTATGTCATCATCTGCAGATACTATATCAAAAGAAGGATTGCCGACTACCTCAAGTCCGGCCTCCTCGATCGCCGCAGTATAAGCGTCGGGGATGCATGCGTTTATTGCGTCCTCAAAGAATACTCCCTTGCCGTAGAGCTTCTGGATCACATGCTTAGGCGCCTTGCCTTTTCTGAATCCGGGGACGTTCATCTGCTTGACCGCTTTGCGGTAAGCCTCGTCCTCAGCTTTGTCATAAGCGTCTTTTTCAACGGAAAATTCAATAGTAAACCCGTTCTTTTCCGTAAGTTCCTTTTTCTTAAGGCTCATCTTTTTTCCTCCAAAGATATATATATAAATATAAAATAAAATCAAAAATAATAATACTGTTCCGGTATTGTGCTTAGTATACCTGTTTGACGTTCTATGCTCGTCTATCCGATTTCCGAAGAGTCTCTGAAGTTTGCCGATGCTTCCGGGTAAGAGCACTCCGCAAGGCACACATCACTCATAAAAAATATTTGGTACATTGCGCAGGCGATGCGTTTTTTGCATTCATATCATTTTACATCACACAGCCGGAAAAGTCAAGCATTCTCGTCAAAAAGAATAAAAACAGACTGTTAAATTTATTCAGGATGTATTATCTGCGGAATAAAATTCAAAAAATCTGCTGAAATAAGACTGTAATTTATCCCGTCATATTCAAATGAACGCGGGCATATATAGTTGCCGTGTATATGCCCGAACCACACCCGGCGCACTCCGTATTTTTTCAGGCTCGAGGTTATCTCTCTGCATTCCTCTCCGTTCCATACCGGAGGAAAGTGAAGAAATACCGCAGTCTCATGATCGGAACCTTTTTTCAGCTCCTCCGCACAGGCGAGGCTTGTCTCTAGCCGAAGAGATTCGCGGCGTATTACTTTTTCATAGTCAGCGTTGTCGGGCATGTTCGGCGAGTCCTCGTCCTGAAACCATCCCCTCGTTCCCGCGACGGCAAACCCGTCGCATAAAAATGCGTTGTTGTATAGAAAAGAGAGCGTAGAAATACCGTTTTCTGCAAGGTAGGCGTTCATTTTTCCGAGAGTGCCCCACCAGAAATCGTGATTTCCTTTGCCGAGCAGTTTGCGGCCGGGCAGACGGTCTATGAATTTCAGATCGTCAAGCGCCTCGGTAAGCGTCAGTGCCCAGGAGATATCGCCGGGTATGACTACCGTGTCATCGTCGGTCACCAATGCACGCCAGTTTTTTTCTATCCGTGAGATGTATCCCGTCCACCTGCTGCCGAAGACCTCCATGGTTTTTTCGGGATTTCTGTTTGACAGATGCAGGTCTGCCATAGCGAATAATGCCATAAAATTTTTGCGGATTTACCGCGTCCTTTGCTGTTTGTTTTTTAAAATCCGGAGTCGTGTTTCTCCGCTGTATATTTCCCGCACGTCTGAGAAAAATATATAATACAGCGGCATATACCGCTCTGTCCGAATTACGGAAATAATGAAAGGATGATACGGTTATGAAAGAAAGCGGAGAAATGAAAGATAAGAAATACGCTAACGACAGCGCCAAGAAAAAGCAGTCGTGCATAAAGGGGATAGTCTGCGATGTTAATATGTGCGCGTATCACGGAGATAAAAATTCCTGCTGCGCGGATAAAATATCCGTCGGGACCAACAGTGCGACTTGCAGCGCGGAGACCGTATGCGCT
>CALWTR010000018.1 GCA_944384525.1 uncultured Clostridia bacterium | reverse complement strand
CCTTTCGGATCAGTGCCCGCATATCATCAAAGCTGCCACCTTTGCCGGCGTCAATCAGGACAACTTCCAGGACCGCCGGGAGTTCACCGGTTCGCTCTTAAAGCAGTTGGAGGATGCGTATGCTTACCTTGATATGCGCAACCGGAATGCGGCGACCTTTGAGGGGCTACAGCGCATTGACCACAGGGATTATCCCGATACCGCCATTCGCGAGGCGCTCCTCAACGCCATTGTTCACCGGGACTATGCCGTTTCGGCAAGTACGCTTCTCAGCGTGTATTCGGACCGTATTGAGCTGATTTCCATCGGCGGTCTTGCCGGGGGCATTTCCTATGACGATATGATGCTTGGCATTTCCTATTGCCGTAACAAAAAACTTGCCGACATTTTCTATCGCATGGGACTCATCGAGGCATACGGAACCGGCATGAACAAGATCATGTCCTCTTATCAGAATTCTCCGAGAAAACCGGAGGTGACCGTAACCTCCGGGGCATTCAAATTTGTCTTGCCGAATCAGAGCATATCTTTGAAAACGACTACAAATATAGTCAAAGAGCCGCCTGTTTTCACCGAACGGGAACAGATCGTCCTCTCCATTCTCTCCGATCATGCGCCCCATCCCCGCACGGAAATCGAGAAAGCGCTCGGCGTTTCCACCTCCACCACACGCAGAATTCTGCAAAAAATGATGGAGGACGGAAAGATCACGGCGAGCGGGACGAGAAAGAATGTTTCGTATAGTCTTTCAATTTCTGATGATTCAGTAAAATAAGGAGTAGCATTATGAAACCGAACGAGCAGCATTTGGAATTCATCCAAAATAGTATTTCACGCATGAATCAATGTTCTTTTCAAATAAAAGGATGGGCAATTGCCGCCGTTTCAGCGTTGATTGCTGTGTATGTTTCAACAATATCAGAAACAAATACGGGAAATAAGATATACCTTCGGATAGCTCTTGCACCTGTGGTTTTATTTTGGGTTTTGGATGCTTTCTATCTATCAAAAGAATACAAATTTATTGGTATTTATAATAATGTCGCCGGACTTGAAAACCATATTGTAATTCGTGAGTACGAAATGCCTTTGAACAAATTTACGGGATGGCACTATTCTTTTTGGAGAGCTTTTATAGGATCGGCATCAACAGTTCCTTTGTACGGAGCTTTGATTATTGGATTGACTGTTTGGGGGATAGCAGGATGAAAGTGTTTATCAGTTATCACCGAGCCGATGCTAAATATCGAAAAAAGCTTGAGACTATTTTAAAAGCACATCAAATCGAATATTACGCGGTTCCGGAAAATGCAGATTTTAATGGAAAAAGCAATGAAACGATTCGAAATTTTACATGTAAACATGTTAAGAAATGTCAAGTGTTGCTATGTTTGATTGGTAAAGAAACATACAGTAGACCTCATGTTGATAGAGAAATACACACAGCGCTTTGTGGCATAGTGGGTCAACGACTTGGGGTTATAGCTGTTCATTTACCTTCCAGAAGCGATTCACTAAGTCAATTGGAATTGAGCACTATTTCGCCCAAGCTATGGGATAACAAAAACTATGTGGTGTGGGCATATTGGAGCGAGATGGATCAAGCGATTGAATCATTGGTGCGGACAGCATTTGAGCGTGCTAATGATAGATCCCTGTGTACCGCGCATACGAACGCATGTATGCCCTTAAAACACAAAATATACTACGATAATTAAAATGCTTTGTATTGTGGTAAAAAAATTCAACAACTCCCTCATAAAAAATATTGACAATTTGAAATTGTCCGAAGTCGTATAAAATGATTTTATCGTGAGATGAAAATGGAACAAAACATTGATATAAAAGAAAATTATATCTACCAGCTGGATGCGAATCTGCTTGCAATTTTGCTTCTCGATAAGAGCTCTGGCAAAAATATTATTTGGGCGACCGATAATTATGCCGAGCGCGGGTTTGGGTACCAAAGCAGCGATCAGATCATGGTAGATAGCATTACGCACCGTAACGGAAGCGTTATCAAACCACGAACGACAAAATCAAAAAAGGAACAGGCAATTCGCGTTCGTGACAAGGCGGAGGTTTTCACTCCGTCATGGGTATGTAACAACCAAAATAACCTTGTGGACAACGCATGGTTCGGCAGAGAAAATGTGTTTAACACAGAGAACGATCAGACATGGATCACATCGACAGAAAAAATTACTTTTCCCGAAGGCAGGACATGGCAGGACTATGTAAAAGCCAACCGCATGGAGATTTCCTGCGGTGAAGCACCATACCTTGCGAGCCGTTATGACACCGTGACCGGAAAATGGATTGAAGTGCGCGACAGGATCGGCATCCTGGATCGCAAAATACGCATTGTCAACGAAAACACAGAGACCGAACAGGATTGGATGAAGTGGGTAACCAAAGCCTTTCAATCGGTGTATGGCTTTGAATGGCAAGGCGACAGCCTGTTGATTGCCCGCGAAAATCTGCTGTTTTCCTTTATCGACTACTATACGGATCGGTTCACCGTACCACCGATTAAGGAATACCTGGTAAAAATCGCAAAAATCCTTTCATGGAATCTTTGGCAGATGGACGGGTTAAAATATGTAATCCCGAATTCGTGTAAACCGATTGAAAATTCTCAGTTGTCCTTATTCGATGATAGGACAAAAAACGAGCCGTGCCCCGGCTGCTTGAAAAACGATAACGCTCTCCATATCGGCACCTACTGCCGGATCATGGATTGGAGCCGCGAACATTCCGTAAGATTTATTGATTTGTTTGAGAGGAGCAAAAAACATGGAAAAGTTTGATTGCACCTATAAATACAAACTCATATATGTTTTCAGCATGCCCTACGATACCCATAAGGGGCTTCTGAAAATCGGTGAGGCGACACTGACCACGGATACGAAACCCGAATACCTGACACCGAATTGCCGAGAACTGAATCAGGCGGCTATTGCCCGTATCAAAGGCTATACAGCAACCGCAAGCGTGAACTTCAAACTGGAATATACCGAACTGGCTGTCCTGCAAAAGGACGGATATTCATTCACTTTCAAGGACAAGGATGTCCACAAGGTTCTGATGAATTCCGGCATTCATAAGGTACAGCCGAACGGTGCAACGGGCGAGGAATGGTTTGCCACGACGGTTGATGTGGCAATTCGCGCGATCCTCGCCGTAAAGCAGGGCAAGTCCGCGCTTTCCGCAACCGAGAAAACCTCTGACGGGCAGACGGTTGCAAAAATAGATTTCCGTGACGAACAGAAGGCGGCAATCGAACAGACCATCAAAGCGTTCAAAAAAGAGAACGAAATGCTGTGGTATGCCAAAATGCGTTTTGGCAAAACGCTGACAGCCCTTGAAGTCGTGCGCCGTTCGCAGTATCGCCGTGTGATCATTGTTACGCATCGTCCGGTCGTCAGTGACGGATGGAGCACGGATTTTGCAAAAATCTTTTATCCGGGCTCGTCCGAGCATGACTATTCTTTTGAACTGAAAACCAACGACCCCGCTTATACCTACGATGAGAAGATCGACCTTGAAAATGATCTGAAAATCAAACGGCTTGATAAAGACGGCGCCTATTTCCTCTATTTTGCGTCGATTCAGGATCTGCGCGGTTCCAAACGTGTCGGCGGAAAATTCAATAAAAACAACGCAGTATTTGACCTGAACTGGGATCTTATCATCGTTGACGAGGCCCACGAAGGCACACAGACCGAACTGGGCGATCATGTCATAAAACAATTGCGCAAAGCGAGCACCAAGGTGCTGGCTTTGTCCGGCACGCCGTTCAATCTGCTTGATAAGTTCGGCGAAGACAATGTCTATACCTGGGACTATGTCATGGAGCAGAAGAAAAAGGCAGAGTGGGACGCGGAGCATTACGGTGACCACAACCCCTATGCCGATCTGCCGCAGATGCATATCTATACCTACGATCTCGGCGAAAAACTGAAAAAATATGTCTCGGACGAATACGATACCAAAGCATTCAACTTCCGCGAATTCTTCCGTGTATGGTCAAGAGGACCGCATGGCAGGCGTGAAATTCCGCAAGGTGCCGTTGAGGGCAACTTCGTACACGAAGCGGACGTCCGTTCTTTCCTGGATCTGATGGCAAAAGAGGACAAGGACAGCATCTATCCCTTCTCTACCGATGCCTACCGTAATATGTTCCGCCCTACGCTGTGGATGGTGCCCGGTGTCAAAGAGGCAAGGGCACTCAGCGAAATGCTCCGCCATCACCCGGTGTTTATGCATTTCGGCATTGCCAATGTTGCCGGAGAGGGCGATACTTACGAGGAAGACCACGCAAAGGACGCGCTGGAGCTTGTCCGCAAAACCATCCGTGAAAATAAGTATTCCATCACGCTTTCCTGCGGAAAACTGACCACGGGCGTGACCGTTCCGGAGTGGACGGCGGTACTGATGCTTTCCGGCTCCTATTCCACAGCTGCTTCTCAGTATATGCAGACCATTTTCCGTGTGCAGTCTGCCGGATGTATTGACGGCAAGCAGAAAACCGATTGCTATGTTTTTGACTTTGCACCTGACAGAACCCTGAAAGTGCTGACCGAAACCGTACATCTCTCCCGTAAGCCCGGCAAGAATCAGAAAAAGCGCCGTGAGGCAATGACAGAATTTCTGAACTATTGCCCCGTCATTGCGATTGCCGGATCGAGAATGACTAAATACAGCGTCAATTCCATGATGGAGCAGGTCAAGCAGATTTACGCCGAGAGAGCCGTCAACAGCGGGTTTGAAGACGAATCCATTTATAACGATGAACTTCTGAAACTCGACGATATCGATGCCTCAAAATTCAATGCGTTGAAGGACATTATCGGCGCCTCCAAAGCGCAGAAGAAAAAAGACAAAGTCATTGTCAACGGTCAGGGACTGACCGATGAGCAGATCGCCCATATCGACGACGGCGATGATGAGCCCGTCACACCTCCCACACCGCCAACGCCGGAAGAAATCGCGGATCGCCTGAAAAAGAAACAGGCGAAGGAAGCGCGCAAAAAAGCCATTGATATTCTCCGAGGCATTTCTATCCGTATGCCGCTGATGATTTACGGCGCCAATGTGCCGATTGACGAGGACATCGACATTGACCGCTTTGTGGAACTGGTGGACGATACCTCATGGGCTGAGTTTATGCCCAAAGGCGTGACCAAGCCGCTGTTTGCGGATTTCACAAAATATTACGACCGCGATGTGTTCATTGCGGCAGGTAAGCGCATTCGTAAACTGGCAGCAGCGGCGGACAAAGAAACGCCCACAAGACGCGTAAAACTGATTGCCGAGATCTTCCGCCATTTCAAAAATCCTGACAAGGAAACTGTCCTGACACCGTGGCGTGTTGTCAATATGCATATGAGCGATACGCTGGGCGGTTGGTGCTTCTTCAATGAACAGTTTGAGGACGACACGCAGGAGGAAAAGCACCGTCTGGACGAGCCACGCTTTGTGGAACAGGGAGAGGTGACAAAAGAAGTGTTCCGCGAGGATACGCATATTCTGGAGATCAACTCCAAGACCGGCTTGTATCCGCTCTATGTCGCTTACAGTGTTTACCGTCAGAAGCTGGAGGACACCACCGATGACGACTGGGAGCCCGCCGAACTGCAAGCCATGTGGGAAGAAGTTCTCCGCGACAATATCTATGTCATCTGCAAAACCCCGATGGCAAAATATATCACAAAACGCACGTTGACCGGTTATCACGATAATGTCGTCAATGCCCACTATTTTGATGACCTTGTCAATATGCTGAAAAGCAAACCGGAGCAGTTCAAAAAGAAAATCCTCAAAGGCAGCTATTGGGGAAAAGAGGTGAAAGAAATGAAGTTCGATGCAATCGTCGGGAATCCGCCGTATCAAATTGAAAATAGCGGCGACGGAAACGGAAAAGATCCAATATATCACTTGTTCATCAACATGGGGCGTCAACTGAGCGAAAAGGGTACATTTATACATCCCGGCAGATTTTTGTTCAACGCAGGGAAAACCCCAAAAGAGTGGAACGACAAAATGCTTCATGACTGTCATTACAAAGTTGTGTCATATTGGAGCGACAGTACATCCGTATTTCCGTCTGTTGACGTTAAAGGCGGAATTGCGGTTACCTATTGGGATGCCAAAAAAGATTTCGGTGAAATAGGTTTCTTCTCGCCGTTTGATGAACTGCGTACTATTGTAGCCAAAGTAACCAGTAGAAGCGATTTTAGCACATTTTCTGAATTAGTATATCCCAGAGACTTGTATCGGCTCACAGAGACTCTTTATGAGGAAAATAGTTGGGCGATAACCCGACCGAGCGAAGGACATAAGTATGATGTTGGTTCAAATATATTCGACATTTTTCCTGAATTGTTTTTTGATAAAAAGCCGGAAGATAACGATGAGTACGCGCAAATATGCGGACGCGATAAAAACGGAAGATGTTTCAAATGGATTAAACGAAAGTATTTGAAGACACCAGACAATTTTGATTTCTACAAGGTGTTTATTCCCAAAGCAAATGGCTCAGGCGCAATAGGAGAGGTATTGTCTACGCCCGTTGTCGGGCAGCCCGTTGTCGGGCATACCGTAACTTTTCTTAGTATTGGAAAGTTTAACTCGTTGTTTGAAGCAGAAGCGGTATTGAAGTACATAAAAACAAAGTTTGCTCGCACCTTGTTGGGGGCACTAAAAGTTACACAAGACAACCCTCGTGAAGTATGGAAATATGTCCCCGCTCAAAATTTCACCTCACATTCTGATGTTAACTGGGACGATAGTGTAGAGAATATCGATCAGTACCTTTACAAAAAATACAGTTTTTCTGACAATGAAATTGCATTTATTGAATCAAAAATTCGTTCTATGGATGAACTGTCCCCGTATGATCAAATGCTCTCCATGTCCTATGACGAAATTGTCAAACTTCTTCTGAAAAAATACGGTGCCGCAAAGCATGATTATTTCACCGACAGAGAATGCACCCTCAAGAACAAGTTGGTTTCCCGTACCGCCGAAGGTCTCTTCTGCCATCATATCGATGAAGATAAGGCAATCATGCTCAGCAATGACGAGTATGCCGCGCGGAATCCGTTTGAGTATCAGAAAAAGAATCGGCTTGTCTATTGCAATCTGCTCGAACATCTGTTGCTCCATGTAAAGATTGCGGAAGAACCGAAAAATCCGGACGCCAACGAAAACGAACTTCCCGGTATCGGCGGTGCTATCAACTATCTCTGCAAGCAGCTCAACGACATTTACGCCGGCAAAGAACCCGCCGAGGAATGGCGCAAAACCGTGGCTTCCAAAGTGCAGGATAATTTTGATGACTATATCCGCATCCTCCGCCATCTCTGGAGCGTCATCGAGCAAAACCCGCTCTATAAAACCATCATCACCAAGCAAATGCTCTGCACCGACTGGGACGGCAAGACCGTGGATCGGGTTCTGGAGGCGATGGGTGAGTAACCTCTTTAATATGCTAGATTCATTTGCGAGGAGAGTTTAAAAATCAGATTTTGTGCAACTGTCAATGAATTTTAAAACGAAGGAGGGAGAATATATGGATATCTTTTCAGGAACTAAACTGTCGGCAATGGCTGCCGAACGCCCAAAGTTGTTCCAAGAGTTGTTGCCGGAACTGATTAAAAAACTGATTCTTTGCAATTCAAACAATGTTAAAAATATCAGAATGCCAAGCAAGGATGATAATTGGTCTCCTGGTTTTGACGGAATAGTGGAAAGTGAAGAGTCGACCCTCTATGTATGTGCAGGGAAAAGTGTTTGGGAAATTGGTACGAATAGGAATTCCTTGAAAAAAATCAATGAAGATTGGGAAAAACGAAATCAAAACCCTCTCGGAATGGTAAAAGAAGAGACAACTATTTATTTTGTTCTTCCTCATGTCTGGGCTTATGATAATCAAGGATGGTCAATACCAAAGTGGGAAACGGAGCATCAGCAAGAATGGAAGGGGATCCATATTTATGATGCAAATGTGTTATCTGATTGGATCAATTCGGAACCTGCAGTATGCGCATGGTTATTGGAACAGTTTGGGGAAACAGGGGACATTGATTTTCTAACGGCGTCTTCGGCATGGGAACGTTTTTCGTCAAAGTCGTCCCCTGCTTTTTCCCATTCGCTATTTCTCGAGGGACGCGACGTAGAAGCAAAAAATTTTCTTGAAGCTTTGGATTCATCCATAATTAGAGTGAAAGCGGATACTACAATTGACTCTTTCGGCTTTTGCTTATCAGTTATACTTAAAAATGAAGATTTAGCTAACACCGTAATTGTTATCAATAATCAAACAACATACAAAAATCTCTCTCAATTCTGCCACAACAAATTATTTTTACTCAATTGCCAGTTGAACGCGGATGATGATGTGATTCCAGGCAATAGAGTAATATTGTGCTATAATAAAGAAGCTCGAACAATTCGTGCGAACATAGAGCTGCGTCAATTGACAAAATCGTACTTTGCTAGAGCGATTAAAGATATGTCCATTCCGGAATTGAAGGCGATAGATCTTTACGGAAGTACTCATGGAAATTTATTGTCGTTAATTCGTAAACTTCCCGGTAATACCACGATGAGTGCTCCACAATGGGCGACTTTTGACAGAATAATTTTACTTGCGCCGGTTCTTTTGCTTCGCGATTTTGATACCCAAAATAAAAGCGACTGTGATCTGGTTTCTTATTTAGCGGGAGAAAAATATGAGGTTGTATCCGAAAAATATGATGAATGGCTTCGTTGGGAAGATTCTCCCATTAAACGTGTAGACGACCATATTGTATTGATCAATTTTGAAGAAGCATGGCAAGTTTTAAACCTGAGCACTAATAATCCGATATTCTCGCGTTTTACAGAGGCGCTTTGCACTATTATTTCAAACCAGTATTTGGAAGAGAATTCCCCAAGTTATATAGATGGCAGAACCCAAAGGCATCTCTATAATCTTTTTTTGGACTTGATTTATTTTTCATACAATGAAGGCGAAAAAGAATGTATAGAGCAAGCTGTTGCAAGAATACTGGCTATTGATCCACTTCCTGCTTTGGCGTTTGAGTACTTGGCTTTACTATCCGAAGCCGCCCCTCAAATTGTAATGGATTTTTTTGAAAAAGATGCAATCAATCCGGACGGTATTGTGAATTCTACATTTAAAGAAGACATTTATTCGAGAAATTATTGCAAGGTGTTATTTGCATTGGACGAGTTGGTGCTTCACGATGACACGAGAATTCACGCCTGCGATTTTTTGTTCGATTTGTGTCTCAAAACCCAAAACAGCAAGTTCGTGACGTCAAACTCTCCAAGGGAGTCTTTATTAACGGCGCTTTGCCTTTGGAATGATCATACCGTTTTAACCGTGAATGATAAAGTTAAACTAATAAAACGCTATTTTTCAATGGATGAAGTATATTTTCTATCATTTGCAGTTGACTTACTATTAAAAGATAGTATTTTTCAGGGCGTACATAGCGGTGCAAAGCAATTGTCTCGAATGCCGATATATACCAATGAATTATTTAAGGCAATCAACGACCTAGCGTTGATTACATTTGATAAGAGCATAGAATATCATGACATCGGTTGCCTGAAAAAACTTCTTGAAGGATACCATCATTTTTCTCTTGACACCTTACAGTCAGCAGCGAGGTTATTTGCTAAGGGTGAATATACACCGGAGGAATTAGTATCGCTAAATTCGAGACTTCGTGAACAAGCTTTTTACGCGAGGAAAAACGATGTGACAAAACCATGGCTCCCGGCGTTGGAAACTTGGATCAACGTTACAACTCCATCTGATTCAATCGGACAGGTAGGCTGGCTGTTTCATGATTTTTATCACTGTCATTCTTCAGAAATCCATGAATGCGATGATTGGGAGGGCAATCAAAAAGCAATAGAGTCCAAGCGTGTTGAGGTAATAAACGCATTAGTACAGGAGCACTCGGAAAAATTGATCGCATTAGTTCGCTATTCCAATGACGATGCTTCTTGGGGATCTTTCTATGCACGTGTGCTCTCATCTGCCATGTTGTTAAATTTTGTGTATGAAGCCCGCCGGTTACAGAAAAATAGGATTCTTCACGGATTGTTAGATGGTGCAAAGATAGAGGATTGCATTACTATACTAGACACATTTCCCCCCGAAGAACAGATTTTTGCTTTGCAAAATATGTACCGCAAAGATATTGAGGGGTGGTTGAATACAGAAGAAAAAGAAAAAGCATATTGGTCACACCAAATAATGTGTGAATTCGATCCCAATACATATTCAAAATTGCTTGCGTACAATCCTTGTGAGTTGCTTTCGTATTTTTCGTATCGCCATAAAGTATCGTTGTGTATTGAGATCGACAAAATAATCGAAATAATCAAAGCAGTATTATCATTAGGAGCGGCGCCTCCTAATAATCTTTATTCATATGAAATGGAGGAGCTTCTATCTCGAATTGATGAGGAAGGATATTATTCAGAAGAATGGGCAAAGTTATGCGTTGCGTTATATGAACAGGACTGGCTGCAAACATATCCCAATGCGCTCAAAAGGTACTATTTTGAAAATCCTCATCTTTTGTGTGAAGCAGAAGTTCATCTAACAGGGAAAACATATTCGCACTTCCACCTACACTATGATTTGCCCCTAATTGCCTACGATGATCCGAAAGCGTTTCATTTTTTTGTAAAAACTATCGTTGATAATCATACAGATAAGGATATGTTACTCCCGATGTTGGGTAGTATTCTTGGGAAAGCGCCAAATGGTTCAGATGGTATTTTCCCGCATGAGGTCGTTCGAGATGTTCTAGAATCTTATAGAGAATACCGCTTAAATCACCATGTAATGATTGGAAAATTGAATTCGCGAGGAGTTCGATCCGTCGAAGACGGGACATACGAAATCAATTGCTCTAAAAAATTACGAGAAGATGCAAAACTATTGGAAGTTACATATCCTGAATCGGCTCAATTGTTGCGGTGGTTAAGCGATGATTATGCAGCAGAGGGGAAACGAGACCATTTGTTCTCAGAAATCGGTACAAGCGCATGGTGATTAAAAAGTATTACGTTACTTAAATAACAACTATCATTTACTATTGCGTTGTTGATTTCAACACAGGAATAATTAGTAAATGTGGAGACCGTATGCCAAACCGATGGCATACGGTCTCATTTTTACGGAATTTGCACTCCTGTGCAAAACAATTTAGAAACCATCATTGAAACATCGCCCAGATGACGGTTTTCTCCGCATCATGCTTTGCGGTATTCATTTCCTGCACCCAATGAAGCGGGTTCGCGGATTTCAGGGCTTCTGTGATGCCTCGTTCATCTATAAGTCGGGCAAGTATGAGGTCAACTTCATTTCGCACTTCTGCGTCAAATTTGGAGAGTTCTTCACCAAGATTGCCACTTGTCAGCAGAGAAATGTATGTACCTCGCCGATGTTTCTTGAGATAGTCAAGATACATCCGCCCGTATTTGCCGATCGGCGCTTCTTCTGTTTTGGGAAGTGCCAGCAGGGGATAAAGGTAACCGTTCCTATTTTTGTATGTGATAGCATTTTTCATATTCATATCCTTTCGTTCTCTTGTTTTTGTGTGACAACTGAAAAAGGATCAACGGTGGAGCACGTGAGCGATGCCTACGCAGAATTATCTTCACACCTCGTCACCGTCCGTCTTTATATCATCGGGTAGTATGCTTTCGCCGGACATCGGTTCAGTATATTCTTTGCCGGAGTGCTCATTTGCACTCTCACCCCGCTTATTCCGAACATAACGCTCCGTGCTGTCGAAGAATACAAAAAATCCGAACCCATCTCCTATGGAGAATAAGTTCGGATTTCTCGATTTTGGTCTGAGTGACAAGACTTGAACTTGCGGCGCACTACCGGGGACCCCCAAAGCTCGCTCCGCTCTCTTCGGGGAACCCCGGCCCACTTATGCTCCTTCGGAGCGGGGGTGGTATCAGACACAAGTTCATGCCTTCAATATAAAAAGAAAAAGCAGATCAGACTCTTTGTCCTTTCTGCTTTTTCTGGTCTGAGTGACAAGACTTGAACTTGCGGCCTCTACCACCCCAAGGTAGCGCGCTACCAACTGCGCCACACCCAGTCGCCACGGTCCTCGCCGTGTGCATCAGTTATTATAGCATAGTCGCAATTGATTGTCAAGTCCTTTTTTATTTGTAAAAAGCAAAATACTTATCCGAGTTTAACGGCTCTAAAACGATCGAACCGTCTTCAGTCACTTTCAAAAACGACCGCACTGAAATTAATTCTGCCTCCCCGGTGCGAGCCTCTCTCCGCTGATATATGTAGATCTCAAAAGCTCTCGCGCCTCACGGGGTCTTCTAGACCTGTGTCACCTGCCTCTATGATCGTTTATATTATTATCTCATAAAGCTCCAAAAGCTCGTCCTCGATCTCTTTTTTCCTCTTGTCTATCTCCGCCGCTCTGACATAATCCGTAGATGCCGGGCCGAACAGCTCCTCGTCCAGCCGCTCTGTCTCCCGCTCCAATTCCTCTGCGCGGAGCTTGGCGCGTTCGATACGCTTTTCGGCATTTCTGCGGTCCGCCTCTTCCCTCTTTCTCTGCTCATAAAGCGCACGGCCGTCGGACGGCTCCTGCACGGCACAAGTCTTTGACGCAGCGGCCTGTTCTCTGAGTCTCATATATTCCGAGAATGCGTCGTCATCATCGCTGAGCGCATAATCGGTGCACCCCTCTCCGCCGCGGCCGATTTCTATTATACGGGTCGCTATCCTGTTTATAAAATACCTGTCATGGCTGACAGCAATTACCGTGCCGTCAAACGCCTCAAGCGCATATTCGAGTGCCTCACGCGAGCCGATATCCAGATGGTTCGTCGGCTCATCCATGACCAATAGATTGACTTTTTCAAGTATCAGCTTGGCAAGTGTGAGTCTTGCGCGCTCCCCTCCGGAAAGCGCGGACACGGGCTTGTCTATGTCCTCCGCTCCGAACAAAAACAGCGCGAGAGTTGCTCTCAACTCCTGATCCTTTTTGAGCGGATACGCGTTTTTCATCTCACTGAAAACGGTATTTCCGGGGTCAAGGTTCCTGTTCTCCTGATCGTAGTACCCTATCTTTATGTTATATCCGAGCTTTATTCTTCCCCCGGACGGAGCAAGACGCCCCACTATGAGCTTCATAAGTGTAGATTTCCCGCAGCCGTTTGCTCCAAGTATCAGCACCCGCTCATACCGTCTGACCAAAAAAGACAGATCCTTCAATATCCTTTTGTCCGGGTATGAAAACGAAACGTCCGACAGCTCGAGCACGTCGTTAGCGCTCTGTTCCTCTGCATTGAAGGATATTCTGATTTCCTTCGGAGCCGCCGGCGCCAGCTCTATCTTCTCCATCCTCATAAGCTGCTTTTCCTTAGAGCGGATCGTCACATAATTACGCTCCCTGTTACAGCGGCGCTGGAATTCTATATTGGCCTTTATCCTGGCTATCTCTTTCTGCTGTTCCTTGTATCTGCGCTCGAGCGACTCGCGCTCCTCCTCCTGCTGCCTGATGGTCGCGGTATATGATCCGTTGTACAAACGGGCGCGAGTATATAGTATATGTAAAGTTTTATTTGTAATTTTATCAAGAAAATATCTGTCGTGCGATATTACGAGCACAGTCTTTTTATAAGAAACGAGAAAATTCTCGAGCCATGCGAGCGCGTCTATATCGAGATGATTCGTAGGCTCGTCCAACATGAGTATATCCGGCTCGGACGCCAAAAGCCGCGCAAGCGAAAGCATTGTATATTGTCCGCCCGAAAGCGTCTCTATACGCCTTTCTGTCATATCTGAAGAAAAACCGAGATTCAAAAGCATTCCCTTGCATCTTGACCGGAACTCCAGTCCGCCGCCATCCGCATATCTGCGGTTGAGCTCCGAAAGCTCTCCGCTCAAAGCGACAGCCTCATCTCCGGAAACGGTACGCAGGCGCGTTTCCGTGTCAGATATCTGCTCCTCAAGATCTATAAGGTGCGGGAACGCCGTATACATATACTCCAGCATCGTCATTCCCTTTGGCAATTCCGTAAGATCCGCATTCTGTCTCAGCATTCCGACGGTATGTTCTCTGGCTATATAGACAGCGCCGGATTCCGGCAGATATTCCCCGGTAATTATCCGGAACAATGAGGTCTTACCAGCTCCATTCACGCCGATTATGCCAAGCTTATCCCCGTCATTAAGCGCGAATGAAACGTCATTAAGAATATTTTTATCTCCGAAGGAAAGTGTGACCCCGGATACGGATAGTGCAGTCATCTGATACCCCGATAATTTCGTGTTTACTTGTCCGGAACGCCGGACATTTTTTCATATTACATATATATTATATATCAAATCACGTTTGATTGCAATACATATTTGGTTTGAGCTTTGCATAATTATGCATAATTATTCATTTAATAACGCGTATATTTATTTTACAAGCCTGCACTTTTGCCGTGATACTCTGATAAAAAGATGGTTGAGTTTTGTAAAATTCGATATTTGAAGTCATTATTTAGTATATTTTATACAATATATCGGCACAAAAATCAGTAATAATAAATATATTCGCTAAAAATATATTATTTGTGAAAAACTATTGACAATTCATGTATAAAATTGTATAATAATAGCACTGACAAAGGAGCCGTTACAAAACGGCCCGGAAATGAGGATAATATTATGAAGAAAGTTATATCTGCGCTCCTCGCTCTCAGCATGGTTTTCGGAACGATGTTCGTTCTTGCATCATGCGGCGGGGATGATAACAATGGCGGCGACGTAGTAAAGGTCGTTGACATAAAGCTCACCGAGGAGGATTACGCATTTGCGGTACGCAAGGGCGATACTGAGCTCCTCAACCAGATCAACTCCTTTATGGAAGAGATCAAGGCAAACGGAAAGTTTGATGAGATCGTTAATAAGTACTTCGGCGACGGCACTCCTACTCCCGTTACCTCCGCTGCCGAAATGAAAACAGACGGATCCCAGCTCATAGTTGCGACCAACGCTGCATTCGAGCCTTTTGAGTACATGGTCGGCGACAACTACTACGGTATCGATATGGAGATCATGTCTCTCTTCGCTCAGAAGATCGGCAAGGAGCTCTACATAAACAACATGGAGTTCGACGCAGTCTGCCTCTCAGTTTCTGCGGCAGGCGGAAGCTATGAGGATGAGGACGGCACATCCCACACGGTACAGGGCGGCGTCTGCGACGTTGCAGCGGCAGGTCTTACCGTGAGCGACGTCCGCAAGGAGATACTCGACTTCTCCACCTCTTATTACAGTGCGGCACAGATGATCATCACCGCGGCTGACGACACCACGTTCGACAACTGCCAGACAAAAGAGGATGTCGAGAACATACTCAAATCTCTCGGCTCAGATGTTGTCGTCGGCGTACAGAACGGAACTACCGGTCAGAAATACTGCGAGGGCGATGCGGAATGGGGCTTTGACGGCTTTGATTTCACGACCACAGGATACACGAGCGGCGCGCTTGCAACAAACAATATACTTAACGGCAATATAAAATACGTCATTATAGACGAAGGTCCTGCAAAAGCGATAGTAAAGAACGTCAACGCGGCAAACTGACGTTTGAAGACACAAAACACGGAGGGGCGGCTCTCCGTGTTTTGTCTATGTAAAAGATGACCCGGAGCTGCCTGTCCATCAGGCGCATTTTTGCTCCGAGAAGGAACTGATATGGAAAAAACAAAAAAATTTTTCGCCAGGCATTGGGTAGATATACTCGTAATAGCGGCTCTTGCAGCGATCATAGTTCTTATTGCCGCTAATGTATACACGGAATTCCGTTTTGCAAAAAAATGGGATATATTCTATAACTATTTTATAACCAATAACGGTTACAGACGCTTGATAACCGGTATGAAGAACACGGCGATCATTGCCGTTTTGGGACTTCTTATCGGTATACTTATAGGTACGCTCATAGCTGTTATAAAGGTAATACCGCCATATAAGAAGCTGACGCGCTACGCGCACAAGGTCTGCACCTTTTACGTAGCTCTCTTCCGCGGCACGCCGATAGTTGTCCAGCTTCTGGTCGGATACTACATACTCTTCCCGCTGATGCGCCTCTCAATGCCGCCGGTCAACGCGTGCGTCATAATATTCGGACTCAACAGCGGCGCGTATATCTCGGAAATAATGCGCGGAGGTATAAACTCGGTAGATCCCGGACAGCTTGAGGCGGCACGCGCTCTAGGGCTCCCCTTCTCCACTTCGATGCTGAAGGTCGTTGTCCCTCAGGCGATAAAAAACATCCTTCCCACTATGGGAAACGAATTCATAGCACTGATAAAGGAGACGGCTGTGGTCGGCTACGTCGGAGCAGTCGATATAACGAACGCGTTCCAGTATCAGGGCAGTAACTCTTACGAATACATGATGCCTTACCTGGTCATGGCTCTGATATATATAGTGATCGTTGCGATCATAGCCGGTCTTATAAAGCTTATGGAGAGGAGGCTTGCCAGAAGTGACAGACACGCATAACCAAAACGTAATGATAGAGGCAAAGGGCCTCACCAAAAAATACGGCTCGCTCCTCGTCCTCGACCATATAGACGAGGTCATACACGAGGGGGAAAAGGTCGCTATCATAGGACCGTCCGGAAGCGGGAAATCTACTTTTCTCCGCTGTCTGAACTGCATGGAGGATCCGACAGACGGTGCGGTGTACTTTGACGGTGTCAACATTGCGGACATGAGGGTAGATATCAACAAACACCGCGAACACATCGGCATGGTGTTCCAGGCCTTCAACCTCTTCAATAATATGACGGTCATAGAAAACATCATGCTCGCCCCGGTCTGCCTCGGCAAGAGCCGGATAATGAAAGCGCGTATAAAGGCGCTGTTCTCCAAAGGAGCGCGCGAGGAGTTCAAAAACATGAACACCTCTGTAGCCAAGATAAAGGAAGAGGCGAGAGAGCGGGCAATGGCTTTGCTCAAGCGTATCGGCCTTGAAGAAAAGGCAGACAAATACCCGTCCACGCTGTCCGGAGGTCAGAAGCAAAGGATAGCTATCGTCCGTGCCCTCGCAATGAATCCTAGAGTCATGCTCTTCGACGAGCCAACGAGCGCGCTTGACCCGGAGATGGTAGGAGAAGTGCTTGACCTTATTAAAAACCTTGCAGATGACGGAATGACAATGGTAATAGTAACTCATGAAATGGGCTTTGCCCGCGAAGTCGCGGACAGGATCCTGTTCATGGACGGCGGCAAGATCGCAGAACAGGGCACGCCGGCTGAGATATTCGACAATCCGCAGAACCCCAGAACAAAGCAATTTCTTAACGCAGTGCTTTGATATTGCGTCCGCTCAATAAATTACTGAGAGGTGATTTGGATGACTGAATCGCAAAGACTCGCGGCTGTACGCCCGTCAGAGCGGCAGCTCAACTGGCAGGAATTGGAGTTCTATGCATTTTTTCACTACGGCACAAACACATACACCGACCGCGAGTGGGGCGACGGAACCGCCGACCCGAATGTATTCCGACCGGATGCGCTGGATACCGATCAGTGGGTCGCGGCGGCAAAGACGGCGGAAATGAAGGCGGTCATATTCACCGCCAAGCACCACGACGGTTTTTGTCTGTGGGATACAAAGACGACAGACTATAATGTCATGCACTCCCCGTTCGGAAAGGACATCGTAAAACTTCTCTCTGAGAGCTGCCGCAAATACGGAATGAAATTCGGAGTATATCTCTCGCCCTGGGACAGGAACTGTCCTCTGTACGGCAGCGATAAATATAACGATTATTTCATAGCTCAGCTCGACGAACTGCTCTCAAACTACGGTGACGTGTTTTGTGTATGGTTTGACGGGGCGTGCGGAGAGGGACCGAACGGCAAAAAACAGATATATGACTGGCAGAGATTCTATTCCTTCGTAAGGGAAAAACAGCCCGGAGCCGTTATATCCATAAGCGGGCCGGACGTCCGCTGGTGCGGCAACGAGGCTGGTAAGACCCGCCCGTCAGAGTGGAGCGTTGTACCGGCCCGACTCTCAAAAGCCGAGATAGTTGCGTCACTCTCACAGCAAGACGAGGAGGACGCGGCAAGGCTACGCAATATAAATTCAAAGACCGTAGACCTCGGCAGCAGAGAGGCTCTCAGAGATGAGCCTCGCCTGATCTGGTACCCCTGTGAGGTCGACACATCGATAAGACCGGGTTGGTTTTATCACAGCTCTGAGGATGACAAGGTACGCAATCTCGATGAGCTACTCAATATCTATCTCTCCGCCGTAGGCGGAAATGCCGCTCTGCTTCTGAACATCCCGCCGGACAGGCACGGCAGGATAAGCGATCCGGATCTTAACCGGCTCCGCGAGATAGGAGAGTTCATCCGCTCCGTATTCTCAGAAAATCTGGCCTCAGATGCGGAGATAACAGTAGGCGGTCCGTCCTGTCCCGAAATTAAAGCGGATGCGCTGAAGGACAGCGGCAATACCTCAGTAACCGCATCGGAAGAAAATGCGGTCATTACCGTAAAATTTCCGGAAGAGCGCAGTTTCAATTATATAACTCTTATGGAGGACATCTCCATGGGACAAAGGATAGAGAGCTTTTCTGTTTATACAAAAGACAGCAACAAGCCCGTATACCTCGGCACGACAGTCGGCCATAAAAAGATCTGCCGCCTGCCTATCACCCGCAGTGACACGATACGCATCGAGGTGACAAGCTCCAGATGTGCTCCTATACTTCGCTATCTGGGAGTGCATTACGGACGTGAGATACCGTCTTTCGGCAAATAACGAACAAGCTCACGATGTCACGTTGCAGATCAAAAGATTAATAAAAAAAATCCCGCGAGCCGATATGGCTCGCGGTTTTTTTATCACTAAAAAATATATATGCAAACAATTGTTTGTAAATTCAGAGATTCTCATGCTTTAAAAGTTCAAGCGCCCTTAAAAAATTGTCCGGAAGCGGACAGGAAAATTCCATTGCCTCTCCCGTCCTCGGATGTAGGAAGGAGAGTTTGACTGCATGGAGCATCTGTCCGTCGAACAGTTCCGGATGCCGCCTTTCAAAAGCGCAGGGATGCTGAGAATACACCCTGTCCCCGAGCAGAGGGTGCCCTGTATACGACATATGCACTCTTATCTGATGCGTTCTTCCCGTCTCAAGGCGGAGCGAAAGATATGTGACCTGCCCGAACCTCTCGAGAACGCTGTAATGCGTCACGGCATCTCTAGCCTTTCCGGCGCCTGTGATAACCGCCATCTTTTTTCTGTCGACCGGATGCCGACCTATCGGGAGATCTATCGTTCCGCTGTCCGAGGAAAAACCGCCTATAACGAGTGCACGGTATTCCCTTCTTATCCTGTGCCCCTCAAGCTGTTCCGCAAGGCCTCGGTGAGCGGCGTCGTTCTTAGCCGCGACAAGCAGACCGCTGGTATCCTTGTCTATCCTGTGAACTATCCCCGGCCTCAGCTCTCCGTTTACGCCTGAAAGCGAGCCCCTGCAATGATACAGCAGTGCATTGACTAATGTTCCGCTGTAATTTCCTGGGGCGGGATGTACGACCATCCCGCTGGGTTTGTTTATTACTATTATATCGCCGTCCTCATAGACAATGTCGAGCGGGATATCCTCTGCGGCTACATCGATCTCCTCCGGCTCCGGTATCTCTATATCGATCAGGTCACCCTCACGAACAGCAGTCTTCTTCCCGGCACAGACGCCGTTCAAAAGCACTCGTCCGTCCGAAATGAGACGCTCCGATGCAGATCTGGAGAGCCCGGAAAGAGAGGCCGCCGCCGCATCGAGCCGCTTGCCTGCCTCACTGCCGGTCACAATATAGGTCATACCTCGCCGCTCCCGCCGGCACGCTTCCTTTTTTCCTCCCTGATAATGTCGCGCACCATGACTATAAGGAGCAGAAATGCACCGACGCATACAAGTGAATCAGCTATGTTGAAAACATAAAAATCTATCAGCTCAAAATCTATAAAATCGACCACATATCCGAGAGCGATACGATCTATCATATTTCCTATCCCGCCCGACACTATCATGGAAATGAACACGCCGGTCACCGGATCCGTCTCCGGGGTAAGACACAGGTATGCGGACAGCGCGATTATCGCGATCGTAGAAATAAGCATAAATACCCAACGGCTGTCGGAAAGCATCCCAAACGCCGCGCCTGTATTCTCAACGTAAGTCAGGCGCAGAACGCCGTCCCATATCGGGACCGAGCCCTTTGGCTCAAGGTACTCGGACGCCAGAAATTTGGATATCTGATCGACTGCGATACCTACCGCAGCGACCGCAAGATATATAAGTCCGTTTCTGCGGGAAACGAGCCTCACTGTCCCACCTCCTTATATGACCGGCAAAAACATCCTCAGTACCATTATTATCACGCATGTAGTGATAAAAGGTATATCGAACATAGAATCAACGCCTATATTGTATTTATACAGGATCATTCTGACGGGCGCCACAAATGGCTCCGTTATAAGGTAGGCGTAATAATTGATGCTGGACTGAGAGAGCTCCTCCGAAAATGATAAGATAGCTCTGACGAGCAATCCGGTCGAGACGATCGACAAAATCACCGCAACGAGTTTTGCAGCTATAAAAAATACAGTCTCCAATCGAAGCTCCTTTATGTGCTCACGGCACCTTATGAGAATAACGCCACCGGCTCAAACCGGTGGCGGCGCGGCGCTATACCGCTTACTCTGTCACAAGCCCCTGCTTCTCGTCCTCGTCTTCAGTAACGTCAACGCTCGACGGGGTAAGGATATAGGTATTTACCGCTACCTTTTTTATCTGCCCGTCGACCGAATAAGTGACGCCGTTCAGGAAATCAAGCATTCTGCGTGCAACGTCCTTGGCGAGCGACTCCACATTGAGCACTACCGTCGAGCCCTCGATCAGGTAATCGGCGACCGTGCTGACCTCTGAGAATTCCTCGGGCTTTACCACCTTGAGCTCTATGTTGTTTGCGTTTACATTTCTGTCCTGTGCGGGCTTGAATGAAGTATTCATTTCGTTATCCACCTCTGAAATATTGTCTTGTTTTCTTACGACCGGCTCACTATGCTCATCTTCAAAAGGTATGAAAGTGATCTCGGATTCCGCAGATCTCGGCTTGTTAAGCGGAAACTTATTTTTCAAAAAATCAAACATTTCCTGTCTCCTTACAAAAGAGTTTTCTTCCGACGCGTATGATAGTCGCGCCTTCTTCTATTGCAACGCGGTAGCTTCCGCTCATGCCCATTGAAATGACCGGTTCTCCCCCCTCGATGAATCCGTCGAGGAGCATTTTCCTGCAGACGGCAGCGGTGGTACGGAAAGGCGCACGATAATCCTCCTCGCATTCAGAGAATGCGCCCATGGTCATTACCCCCCTCAAACGTATGTTCGGAAGAGATCTCACAAGTTCCGCAAGCCTCTCGGCGTCCTCCGGGAGTACCCCTCCCTTCTGAGTCTCTCTTGAGCTGTTTATTTCTATCAGAACGTCGGTCGTTTTTCCCTCTGCTCCTGCCTCCGCATCTATGTGGCGCGCGAGCTTGTCGCTGTCGAGCGAATGTATGAGCTCGGCAAACGGAACAACGAGTTTGACCTTATTGGTCTGAAGAGAGCCTATCAAATGCATTCTTATATTGCCGTATCCGTTATCTGCGGCAAGCTTATGCCTTGCGGCAAACATCTGGGGCCGATTTTCCGCGATATCCGAGGCGCCCGAGGCAAGCAGGCTGAGTACCTCCCCGTCGTCCGCGCTTTTCGTCACACACACCAGGATCGGACACTGCCTGCCGGCGGAACGGCTTATTTTTTCAATATCCTCTTTGAGCGATAAAAAATTCCGCTCAACGTAACTGTATGATTCCATATTTGATGATTTTCTTGCCGACCTGCGGCAAACATATTATATTTGTACGCCCTATTATATCACAAACTCTGCTCAAATTGCAAGCATTTTATCAAAATGTTGCCTGAGCAGCTTAAATATATTTTTTACAGAGACTCATGCAGCTTTTTTATTATTGCCGGGATCGTAGCAGATATCCTCGTTTCCGGGACCGATGCTGAAAAGGAAAACGCATTTTCGATCGTGCTTTCGACGTCCTCGTTTACTTGTTCGACGTAGTCGTTATACTCAGATACTATCTCGGAATATTTGCCATAAGATTCCGTTACGCCGGGATAAGTGACATCCGCCGCCGTATATTTTGATGCGGAATCAAGAATACAGTTGAATCTCTCCTCCCCGGTCATTGCCTCGAGCACTATGACAGAAGCGATGAAAGAACTGCTGCGTTCCTCTATCGCGGCGAGCTCAGCGCGGAGAGATGACAATTTCGCACCCGCCTCAACTACCCCGTCTATGCCCCTGTCTGCGTCAGCTGAAAGAGCCTGCGCCGTATCCACCGCATCAAGAAGAGCGGAATATCCCTCGTCTGCCGCCGCCTCCGCCGCGTCAACGGCAGTTTTGTACGCATTCGCCGCATCCACGAGTTCCTCGACCCGCGCCTCTGCCTGTTCGAGCTTTGCCAGCGCCTCTGTGTAACCGTCATACGAAGTATTCGCCCCGGTCATCACCGCCTTTGCGGCGTCGATATAACGGGTTATCGAAGAATACGTTGTTGCGGAATACGCAAGACCTGCATATCTGATGAATTCCCGGCTGTTCGCGTCCGCTGTCGTATCCTGTTCCTTGTCCTCCTCCAGACGCGCCTCTTCCTCCTCGAGCTTAGCCAGAGCGTTTTTATATACATCGCTCTCCGTGTCCACTGCATGGGACGTGAGATAATTTCTCGCTTCTGCGAGTGCCGTTTCTCTGTCCTGTATAGATGAGAGGCCTGCGGCATAGTTGACCAGTCTTTCGAATTCCGCGGTGTTCTCGCTCAGGATCATCCCGTTATAGGTGCTGACTGCGGCGAGATATTTTAAATATCCCGCGCTCCCGTTGCTTACGCTGTGCGATTCGAGAAATTCTTCCGCCTCTCCTATAACTGCCGCATACTGCTCTTTTGTGGTGCAGTCGTCGAACTTATCCGTTATCACCGTAAAAAGCAGATCCGGGTCGCTGTATCCGATATAGCTCTCGTAGACCGCATACGCGGGCGAGGTCTCGTCGAAGCTGTAACCCTCATCGAGTATCGCGGCTGCGGAATTCAGGAACTCCTCGATCTCGCTGACCCCGGGGGAGGTCGGAAGTGCGGCTGCGAGCTCAGTGAGCCTGTATGTGCCTATGATCTCAAGCGCCCCGAGGTATTTTATATAGCCTTCGCTGTCATGGCTGACGGAGTGCGTAGCCATAAATTCATCCGCCTCCGCCTTCACAGCCTCATATTCCGCCCTGTTCGTACAGTCATCGAACTTATCCGTTATCATTGTAAAAAGCAGATCCGGGTCGCTGTATCCGATATAGCTCTCGTAGACCGCATACGCGGGCGAGGTCACATCGAAGCTGTACCCCTCGTCTAGTATGGCGGCGGCGGCGCTTAGAAAAGCCTCTATATCGCTCACCGCAGGAGTCTCGGGGAGCGCGTCCGCAAGCTCGGTGAGCTTATATGTCCCTATGCTTTCAAGCGCCGCGTCGAGCTCGGCTATCGCCTCTGCGGCTCCCGGCAGTCCTTCATCGATCTCTCCCCCGTCAAGCATAGCCATAGCGCTTTTCGCCGCGGTATCTCTGACGGATATCGGGAGGGCGGAATCGGATGCGGTTGCTACGAGCGATCCGAATTCCTCCAGCGCGCCGATGCTTTCGAGCTTATTGCTCAGCGCCGCCGCCGCTGCCGCCACCTCAGGATCTGACGGATCCACCTTTCCGGTATTGTAGACCTCGTCCGCAAGGAGAGCGGACGCCTCGATTTCAGAAGCAGAGAGTCCGTCCGCCAGCGCCTCATTCACGCGTCTTATATAACGGCGCGCCAGCTCGTCGGAATATCCGGTCCCGGTTATGAGATCTCTCGGCGCCGTGCCCTTGTATATTCTTATATTGTCAAGAGCGGCGCTGTTGACATTACCGGAGGGATAGTTGATCCTTATATTGAATGCGTTTGCCGGATGCTGATCAATATACACGAAATCGCTCGCTATGAGCAGATCATTGACATATATATCTATCTTTCTCTGAGATGCGCTGAGCACAACGGCGATCTTGTTCCATTCGCCGAGCTTCAGCAGACCCTGAGCCGTTCCGGAGGCCTCGCCCATCGTATCTGCCCAGCTGACATCTCCGCCTCCGAGCTCCAGCAAGGTAACGAACTCTGCGGGAGAAGATGCGTAGCGGAACATTAACTGGAATTTCTCTGCGAAAGCATCTCCGAACGCGGCGTAATCGAATTCTATGACGATATTCTCATAGGAGACGTTGGCAGACGTGTCGATATACCTGTTGCTTGAAGCGTTTCCACCGGGAGTATATATAGACATATATTTGTTCCCGTTGCTTTCCTGCGCGGTCACGCCGACCGTATCTCCGTTTCCGCTTGCAGATGCTCCTACCGTATCGAAGTCAACGTTTTTCCAGACGTTGCTGTATGAATATTCGCTCAGGTCCACGGAGTCCTCCCGGGCTATTATCTCCTGAGCCAGCAATGCGTCCGCATCGGCATGGGCCGACTGAAGGAATGCTTCGCATTCAGCGATCTGCTCCGCACTCATATAACTGCGGTTAACGGGATCGTTTATGTATTTTTCGAATGCGGCTATCGCGGTTATGAGATCATAAGCAGTGTCGGCCTGCTCTATGCTTGCCATGCCGGAATCCACTGCCGCCGCAACGTTGCCGGATATAAGCTCATAGCCGTCGCTGACCGTCCAGCTGCTCATATCGGTCCAGGAATAACCGACGCCGTCGGATTCGTAATCGATGAACTCAAAAACCACTGCGAGATCAAGCGACTGTACTCCGGTAGCGGATATTGCCAGCTTTCTGTACTGACTTCTGTCGTTCTCCTGCTGTCCGTTGCTTATGGAGCTTGCCTCCTCGGGGGTATAAGTAGTATCGAGCACGAATGTATAGGTATCCATTATCTCGAAGGTAAGGGACGTATCGCTGGAAATTATAGTTGCCCGCAGTGTCTCAGTTCCCTTCCGCAGATATGCTGTACGTCCATCCGGGCTTATCTCTATATCCGCGATCTTAGTATGTGCGAACCAGTAAAGATCGGTGGACTCTGTAAAGCTCATCTGATCCTGTACAACTATGGTATTCCTGTCGTTGGTAAATAGGAGCCCTCTCTTTGCCTCTGATACATAACTTCCGTATATGGTGTTCATATCCAGAACAGCATATGATCCGTACTCGCCGCTGTACATTTCAGTGACTTTAGCGTTTCCGTTAGGGCTCACTCCGTACGGCAGGCCTGACTTCCCGGTGAGCACAACGGTATTTGCTCCCTCCGCGCTGAGCCTGTAGTAATGCGCGTTTCCGAAATAGCTCTTAAGGTTATAGTTGTCGCTTCCCAGATCGCATATCCATTCATTGGAGCCCTTGTATATTATAAAGTTACCTGCATCGTAATTCCCGTGAGGCACGGTATTTTCGCCTCCGTGGATACCCGTGAATATCGCTCCGTTTTCCCATGAAGAACGGGTAAGGAAGGTATCTATGCCCTCTGCGTAATAGTCAGGAGAGGATTCCGGAGCGCCTTCCCCGTCATACTCAGGCGCATAATAAAGTACGTCGATTATATTGAACGATTTGCCGTTATCTATCTGTTTGTATCTGAGCGCCACGAGCCCGCCGTCGCCGAAATACTGTCCCACCCAGGAGAAATGCTGTGTCGCCATAGCTCCGGGGCTGCCTCCGTCGTGATAGTTCCAGTATTTATAATTGGAGGACTCTATATTGAGCGCAAAGTAGCAGGTCTTATCTATACCGTATGTATCCATGAAACCGTACTCTGTTCCCGTTGCGCTGACAAGTCCCTCGCACATAAGGAAGAATGTGTTTGTGCCGTATGTCCAGTATGATGCGGACTCTTCATAAGCGCCGTCCGGAGCGTAGACTGCGAGAGCGTCCGGGATATCTTTAATAGTCCTCGTGAGAAGATCTCTTATGACGTAAGCGGAATCTTGTGTTTCGCCGGTCAGCATAAGATCGTCATACTCCGCGATCGCAAGGCATGAGAGCACCATTCCTGATGCACAAACGGTGACCCAGTTGTTCGTCTTGGTGTGCCAAAGACGTCCGCCGCTTCCGGCGCGCACCGAGTTGTTAGTCGTATCGCCGTGGAAAGAACCGTACCCGGCATAGATGGCCTGACGGTAAAGTATCTCTGCCAGCTCCTCCTGTTTCTGCGGCTCCGAGTCGAAGGCATGATATATCCAGTCAAAGCCCAGAGCGTATTCTGCGGCGCCGTCCGCACAGTTAAGGAAGTGACCGGGTCCCCAGTGCACCCATTCTCCGAGCGCCTTTGCAAAGAGATAGAATGCGTCCGCATATTTCTGCTCTCCGGTCATCTGCCATGCGAATGCGAAATTCTTGAGGCATGTCGTATATGTAGATACGGAACTGCGTCCTCCGACGTCGTAACCGTCTCCGTACGAATAGTTGCCGTACGGATCCGTCCCGGTAACGCCCACCTGCACGTTGCCGTCCGAATCGTAAACGAAAAGCGGCTGATACAGATACTTTCCGCTCTTCCACGATACCGTTCCCCCGGATGAAACGTCAAAATAATTATTCAGGTTATTCAGAGCGGTATTTACAAGGCTCTGCGTCCATTTCTTCATCCTGCTGTTGTAGCCTGCGGTCCCGTCCTCAGCCTCATAGTACGCCCTTATCTCATCGAATCTGTCCTGATCGACAAGGAGTCTCGGGTGCGTGGTAAGACCGACATATGAATCTATGTCGCTTATAAGCTCATCGCCGCTGGGGAAATCAAATATGAAGTTGTTCATTATTGATATAAGAACGTCCATATCGGTACTGCGGTCAAGCGTTATTACATCCTCGGATATAATTATAAGCCCCATATCGTCATACTTCATATTGGCGCCGAAGAGCGCGGTAACGTCCTCCTTATCGATCATAAGGAGCCCGTCGTATATCGCCGGCGCCGAGGTCAGTGTCTTTGCGGTACCGTTAACCGTCGCGGACGTACTGCCGGCTGTTACGACGACCGTATCCGGTCCCGTTGCCGTGTTCGTATTTTCCGAAGCGGATATTTCGTATCCGAGATATCCCGCGATGAATGAAAACGGGACGTAAACCGTGTCTCCGCTCTTCACAGGCGCGCCTTTTTCTCCGTCAGCGACCGGAACGCGGCAAAGGTTTGAGAGGGCATAGTCGGCGCCTACCTTCATCACGAGCATATTTCCCGCCTCGGAGATATCAACGAATGAAGAGTCTACAACTATTCCGACATTGCCGCTGACATTGCGGACATTTTCGCCGCCGTAAAGGCGGATATCGTCAAAGCAGTAATACTTGCCGACCCCGTTTGCGGACGGAAGATTGACACGGAACGTACTTATATAGTCGCCTATACCGGACGTTGAGCAGTACACGGACGAGCTGACTTTTAAAGTGCCGTTCACATATGTGCTTACCGTATGTGCAGAGGTGTCCATGAGCAGCACGAAATCGACCCACTGCCCGTCCCCGGTTATCTCATACACATTCACTCCGCACGAGCTTATATATGTTTTCCCGCCGGATGTGGTGAACTGAAGTATGCTGCCGTTAGTAAATTTGCTGTTCTCATCCTTCATGGCGATAACCGTTCCGGTAGTGGGATGGTTGGCGTCAAACTTGAGTGATATCTCGAACACCATCTTGTTGTCGGAATGGTTTTTTGTATTCAGCGGGATGTCGATATAACAGTCAGAGCCTGATTGCGTAAGGGCGAGCTTTACAAAATTATTCCCGCTCTCGGACTCAAGCGTTATAGGTCCGCCGCCGGTATTTGTGGATACCCCTTCGAGGTAGTCGTACCTGTTTTCATCGTATGTACGGTTATAGTACACCGTATTATCGCCGGAGGCCGAGGCTTTGTTGCCTATAATTTCCGCTATGCCGCCGAAGAACGGCAGAGCAAATGCCGCAACCAGCAATACGCACACTGTTTTCCCGAATCTTTTTTTCATAAACGCCTCCTCTTTGTAGCGACCTTCAGACAAAAGCGACGTACTCGTATCCGGTGTCCGCCTGCTTTTTGCTTTTGACGGTTGATCGAAACGGAAAAATCATAAAACCTGACCGGATCAAAAGCCGAATTCAGAAACCGGGCTGAAAACCCGGTTTTAAAAGCCGTATTTTAAGTCAGTATCAAAAAATCAAAGATCCGGCTTTAAAAAATCTGAATTCTGTTATAATAATTATAAAGCTGTATAGAGCAATTATAACACATTCGTCACCCATAAGCAATATGCAAATAAAAATTCGTTTATTTGATATCTGATTTGTCATTTATGCAGTAGACGCGCATGAAACACCGCGGAAAAGAGAAAGGCAGGGATGAGGTCCCTGCCTTTCAAGATCCGGAATTCCGTATTACATATCGGCGAGCGCGGTCTCTATCATAGAGGAATAATCACAGTGATCCGGAGACATTATATCGTCTGCCGGAACGAGTGAGCATTCTCCCTCTGCATTTTCTACATAATAATTCCCTATATCCTTCATGCGGACCACTTTTCCGACTGCGGCGTTGTATTTATCCTCGCCGCATTTATTTCTGTACGCCTCAAGCAGCTCGAATATGCGTATGCCGCGCATGAGAGCATAATACCTTAGAGAGAGGAGCGGGCGCCCGTCATATCCGGGATAGACGAAATTACTGTCGCCTGCGGGCCACTCCTTGATATTGACGTCTTTCCTCGGATCCTCAGACCAGACAGTATAGTCCCAGCGCAGAAAACCGTCAAGCTTGAAATAGGAAGTTATAACACCGATAAAATAACTCTCTGTCAGAGGAGACGCAATAAAGGTGTTCGGATACTCCGGTCCGCAGCAAACATACCAGATGAACCTCTTTCCCGTCATCTTGCGTTTGTATTCCGCGATCTTCGCGTATTCCTTTGACAGACATCCGATATGCGGCGCGAAATCGTATATCTCTTTTCCGAACTCGCCTATAAAGGAGGCGTGATTGATAGCCGCCTTGTATTTGAACGCGGGAGCGACCGAGGCGAGATGAGAGAGGCTCTTGCGGAATGCGTCTACATCACCCGGCTCATCCGCCGCAACGCGGACGATATCTATCTGACCTGTGCTGACGAAATACTGTTCGAGCGCCTTTATATATTCGTCGATCTCTTTCGCACTGTGCGCATAGCGGTATTCTCCGCTCGCCTCGTCAAAGTATCTGAGCCGTATACCGTCAGGGTAATCGGGCGCCAGCTTGTTGAACCCTGCCTCATCGTTGCCCCATATGTTGATAAGCCCGTAAAGAGATATTTCATCACATATCCCGCACTCGCGTCCTATATCTATATAGCGCTGCATGTCGCTGAAATCGTAAACAAAACTTCCCTTTTTATCTTTTTTTACATGTACGATAGAGTATTCGAAAAGATTGCCGAGGTGTATTTTGTCGTCGTAGCATCTCTGCCCGTTCCACGGCACCTCGGTCACAACGATAGTCAGCGCCTTCTGTCCGAGCGCCGCCAGGCTCTCGAGATAATTTTTGATCACGCTGAAATGCTCAGGGCTCCACATCTTTACATCTGCATGGCGCGCTATGTTTGAAGAATGCTGCCAAAGATCAAGATAAAACTTTCCCTTGCCGGGCTCCGGATAAGTGAAAGGATACACCTTGAGCGATACCGTCCTCTCCGCAACGACCCTCTCATCCTCGAACATGCGTCCCGCATATACCGTTATCTTGCCGGTATACTCTCCGGGCTCCGCGTCCCTCCCTATTTCACAGCCGAAAAATACCGCGGCATGATCCCCGGCGGAGTACTCAGCCGTATCGGTATCGAGAAGTATATCAGCCGCAGAAAAGGAATCGTTCACCTTTACCATTCCCTCTATATGCACTTTGACCGGGAACGGAAAATCAAAACCGACCCTCAGCGTCTCGATCATTCCTCTCTGACTGAAGAACGCCTCCTTGCCGACATTGACGCAAAAATCCTCGTCATCTGACAGCAAAAGCTGGAAGACAGCGATATCACCGCGCCCCGCCACCATGCGCAGCGGATCTCTCTCTCCTCCGGAAAAGCCGTCTTTGACCTCTCCGTTCAAGAGCGTAAGCTTATAAGCCTCATTCTTTAATTCGGATCTTACGTTCATAAAAACCTCCGTTTAAATGTTCTTTCCATACCTCCCAGGGTAACTGCAATTTCATTATAGCAGAGGAAAAGTACGACTGCAACAGCTTGTTCCATTTTTATATAATTAAGCCTTTTTTACAAATCACACGCCTATCTCACAAGAAAAAAGACTCCGCGTCACTCAGGACGCGGAGTCGCATCGTATCAGCCCGCCTTAGTCTTCCCGGCATGCATCATTTTATTTCAAGATCGGTGCCATTATAATCGACGTTGAATACCGTATCCGGTGCCGGATCGCTCTCTATTATCTTACGCGCAATGAGAGTTTCGAGCCGGCTCTGTAAAAACCTCTTGAGCGGACGCGCGCCGTATGAGGGATCGTATGCGGAGTCGATTATATAATCTCTTGCCCGATCGCTGACCTTAACGGATAGCTGTCTTTGTCCAAGTCTCTCGTTGAGCTTATCAATAAGCATCGATACGATCTTCCGGACATTGTCCTTGGTGAGCGGCTTGTAGAACACTATCTCATCGAGCCTGTTGAGGAACTCGGGGCGGAAGGAACGGCGCAGCAGTGCGGAGACTTTCTCCCTTGCGCTCTCACTTATCTCTCCGTCCTCTATACCGTCGAGTATGATATCAGATCCAAGATTACTGGTCAGTATTATTATCGTGTTTTTAAAATCGACGACCCTTCCCTGGCTGTCGGTTATACGTCCGTCGTCGAGCACCTGAAGGAGCACATTGAAAACATCAGGGTGCGCCTTCTCGACCTCATCAAAGAGGACTACGGCATACGGCCGTCTGCGGACTGCCTCGGTGAGCTGACCGCCCTCGTCATACCCGACGTATCCGGGAGGAGCTCCTATCAGTCTGGATACCGAGAACTTCTCCATATACTCGGACATATCTATACGTATCATGCTCTTCTCATCGTCAAACAGCGCCTCGGCAAGCGCCTTGGCGAGTTCTGTCTTTCCGACTCCGGTGGGGCCAAGGAACATAAAGGAGCCCAGCGGTCTGTTCGGATCCTGTATCCCCGCTCTGGAGCGGAGTATCGCGCTTGCGACCTTGGATACCGCCTCATCCTGACCGACCACACGTTTGTGCAGTATATCCTCCATATGGAGCAGCTTATCTCTCTCTCCCTCCATAAGCTTGGATACCGGTATACCGGTCCATCTGGACACTATCTTGGCTATCTCCTCCTCATCGACGGAGTTTCTGAGCAGTACGTTCTCCCCGCTCTCCTTGCTCTCCGCCTCCGAGAGCCGTTTCTGGAGCTCGGGCAGACGGCCGTATTTGAGCTCTGCGGCAAGCTGGAGGTTATATTCGTTCTGCGCCTTTTCTATCTTCGCGTTTGTATCCTCGATCTCCTCCCTGAGCTTCTGGACCTCGCCGATAGACGCCTTTTCATTTTCCCATTTTGCCTTCATCGCAGAGAACTGCTCGCGCAGGGAGGCAAGCTCTGTGCGTATCTCCTCAAGATGCGCCGCCGAGAGCTTATCGGTCTCCTTCTTGAGCGCCGCCTCCTCGATCTCATGCTGCATTATTTTCCTCGAGATCTCGTCCATCTCGGTAGGCATGGAGTTCATCTCCGTCTTTATCAGCGCGCACGCCTCGTCCACCAGATCTATTGCCTTGTCGGGCAGGAACCTGTCTGTTATATACCTGTTAGAGAGCGTAGCCGCCGCGATGAGCGCGGAGTCGTGTATTTTGACCCCGTGATATACTTCATACCTCTCCTTGAGTCCTCGTAGTATAGTTATCGTATCCTCAACGGAAGGCTCCGGGACCATGACCGGCTGGAACCGCCTCTCAAGCGCCGCATCCTTCTCGATATATTGCCTGTACTCATTGAGCGTGGTAGCGCCGATACAGTGCAGCTCACCGCGGGCGAGCATAGGTTTCAGAAGGTTGCCCGCGTCCATTGCGCCCTCTGTCTTGCCGGCGCCGACTATAGTATGGAGCTCATCTATAAAGAGTATTATCTTTCCCTCAGACGCTTTTACTTCGCCGAGGACCGCCTTGAGCCTCTCCTCGAACTCACCGCGGTACTTTGCTCCGGCGATGAGCGAGCCCATGTCCAGTGAAAATATCGTCCTGTCCTTAAGGTTTTCCGGAACATCGCCGCGCACTATCCTCTGGGCCAGCCCCTCTGCAATAGCCGTCTTTCCGACGCCCGGCTCACCTATAAGGCAAGGATTGTTTTTTGTTTTTCTCGAGAGTATCCTGATCACGTTTCTTATCTCGTCGTCTCGCCCTATGACCGGATCGAGCTTTTGTTCGCGAGCCTCCTTTACGAGATCGTGACCGTATTTATTGAGCACATCGTAGGTGCTCTCCGGATTTTGACTTGTCACTCTAGCATTCCCCCTTACCGACCTCAGCTTTTCGAGAAAGCTTTTTTTGTCGATACCGTATTTCTTGAATATCCGCGAGACCTTGCTGTCCGCTTCCTCTATCAGGCCGAGCATTATGTGCTCGACCGAGAGATAGTCGTCCTTCATATCCGTTCTTGTCTTTTCGGCGGCGGTGAAAGCGCGGTCCATCTCTCTGGATATATAAACGTTGTCGGTTCCACCCGAGACAGAGACCTTAGGATAACTTTCACATGCCTCCCTTACGTCTGCGATAAAGGCCGTTACGTCCACCCCTGCCGACTTCAATATCTCCGGTATGAGTCCGTCCTGAGCCTCTGACAGAGCGAGCAGCATGTGCGACTGCTGTATCTCCTGGGAGGAGAGACTTTCCGCCGTCGTCTTAGCGGCGTTCAGCGCTTCTATACTCTTTTCAGTAAAATTGTTGGCATTCATATCTGTCTCCTCTCTTCACTTCTTAGTTTAAAACTGCGTTTCTGGCACACAGCGTTGCCATCCGCTTTTTAACAGCTATATTCTATAACACAATTGTGAACAAATAAATAACTTGTGATGACTTATTTGTAAATGTTAGCACTCGCGTGATTAGAGTGCTAAATAGTTGTTATCGGTCATATATGTGTTGCCTGTCTCATCTATAACGGCAGCTTTTTCAGTATTTTCCGTAATATCAGCTCGCCGCTCTCGCCGCCCGGTCAGCAGGCTACACCCGTTCCGGACCGGCAAATCGATTTTTTACTGAAAGCGCTTGACAAACCGCATTCGCCGATGTATCATATTACAGTATGATATGAGAACGGTTCTCATATTTTGCGATATGATGCAGTAACTTTTTCCAATGGATTTTCAACGGGGGGACCGTTTACACGGTAAGGATAATGAAGATATACAACACGGAAAAGCGCACCGCTTTGATCGAGTTCATGAAACGCAACTGCCAGAGGCCGATGACCGTAGGTGAAATATGCCGCGCGATGCTATCGGACGGCGGCTCCGGGAAGAGCACGGTATATCGGCTGATATCCCGGCTGGTCGAGGAGGGAGAACTGAGACGCATTTCTCCGTCCGGCTCAGGCACATATGCGTATCAATATAATATCGAGGGCAGCTGCCGCTCTCACATGCATCTGCGCTGTACGGTTTGCGGAGAACTCATCCACCTTGAGGAAAAGACCTCACGGCGGATAGAGGACATGCTCCTCAAAGAAAAGAGCTTCAAGGTAGACGAGATGCAAACGACTCTCTTCGGGGTGTGCGCAAAATGTATATCGGCAGTATCCGGATGAATACAGCACCGTTATCCTCTGAATATGCGCAACGCGTGAGGCTGATATTACTCTGACGGCCGCCGAGTTCTGCCCGCTCTGCTTTCGGGATATTTTCAGATCCGGGGCAAATTTCCGGATCTTGACAACTATTTTTTACATTTGCCGTTGCCGTCCGGCGCGGCACTTTGGTTTTTTATGTTTATTTGATTTTTCAGAAGGAAGAACCTTACATGATCGAACTTTTCACAGACGTTTTGCCGGATGCGGCGCTTGACTCCCTGAAACTTCTCCCGTTTCTGTTCCTGACATATCTGGCGATGGAACTGCTGGAGCACAAGGCGAGCGACAAAACTTACAGTATCATATACCGTTCCGGCAGACTCGGCCCGCTGATCGGTGCGACTCTGGGTGCGGTGCCGCAATGCGGCTTTTCCGCAATGGCGAGCAATCTGTACGCGGGCAGGATAATATCCGTGGGAACGCTCATCGCCATATTTCTGTCCACATCGGACGAAATGCTCCCGGTGATGATATCGTCCGGAATACCGGTCCTCACCATGGTATATATACTGCTCTACAAGATAGCGGTCGGCATGATCGTAGGATTCGCGTGTGATCTCCTCTTTTTCCGCAGACGTTCCGGTGCGGAGGAGCTCAGCCACATCTGTGAAAGAGAGCACTGCCATTGCGAGAGGGGGATATTCGTCTCCGCGGTCATCCACACGGTCAAAATTTTTCTCTTTGTATTTATCATGAACTTTTTACTCGGCACTGCAATATTCTTTATAGGAGAAGATAGGCTCTCCTCGGTCATACACGGCGCTCCTCTTCTCAGTCATATCCTTTCCTCCCTGATCGGACTTATACCGAACTGCGCGGCCTCAGTCATAATAACCAGCCTATATACAGACGGACTCATAACCGCCGGGACCATGCTCTCCGGCCTGCTTACCGGTTCCGGGATAGGGCTTATGATACTGTTCAAAATGAACCGCAACGTCAAGGAGAATCTCGCTGTCTGCGGAGTTCTTCTGCTGTTCGGCGTGCTCTTCGGGATACTTGCAGACATAACCCCCGTCGGAGACCTCATAACATCTTCGCTCGGCCGATGATAGGCACAGGGTCAAAAAATTGCCGAAAAATCCAAAAGGACTGGACAACGCAGAGCATCTCTGCTATAATTAACAGCAGAAGCGGCGATATGCCGCTAATACATTTCAGTGTTTAAACGTGTCCGCATGACAGCGGACGGAGGATGAAAAAATGAAGAAGAATCTCGCTATCGTAGGATACGGAGGACAGGGAGCGTGGCATGCCGCGCATGCGCTGAAAAGCGACGTTGTGTCTCTCAGCGGAATATATGATATAAAGCCCGCAAGGATGAAGGCGGCGGAGGACGCGGGGATACATACCTACGCGTCGCTTGAGGATATCCTGGCAGATAAATCCGTAGATATAGTACTTTGCGCCACCCCGAACGACGTCCATAAGGACATAGTCATCCGCGCCCTTGAGAGCGGCAAAAACGTCATATGCGAGAAACCGGTCACAATGACTGTAAGCGATTTTGACGATATGGTAGCCGCGGCTGAAAAGAGCGGGATGCATTTCACTGTCCACCAGAACAGACGCTGGGACGTTGATTTTCTCGCGATAAAAGGGCTTGTAGAGAGCGGCGAGATAGGCGAAGTTATAAATATCGAATCCAGGATACACGGCTCAAGGGGCATTCCGAGCGATTGGAGATGTCTCAAGGCGTACGGTGGCGGGATGATCCTGGACTGGGGAGTCCACCTTATAGATCAGATGCTCTGCCTTATAAAGGAAAAAGTCGTATCGGTATACTGTGAGACCACGAATATAACAAAAACCGAGGTAGACGACGGCTTTAATCTGCACCTCACCTTTGAAAGCGGAAAGAGGGCAACGATCGAGGTCGGAACATATAATTTTCTGCCCCTGCCCCGCTTTTATGTTCAGATGACCAGCGGTACAGCTGTTATAGACGACTGGCGCCGGAACTGCCGTGTGGCTAAGCTCAAGGCATGGAACGAAAAAGAGGTGTTGCCGGTCCAGACCGCGGCGGGGATAACGAAGACCATGGCGCCGAGAGACGAAATAACGCTGGACTTTTATGAAAAAGACCGCCCCGAATCTGACGTTCATGATTTCTACAGGAATTTCACACGATCTCTGGACGGCAAGGAGGAGCAGCTCATAAAGCTGCCCGAAGTGCGCAGGGTACTTCGCGTCATGGAGAGCGCTTTCCGCTCGGCAGAGACAGGAAACGCCATACACTTCAAACGCGGAGACGAGATCTGAACCGCGGAAAAGAGGATTCTTTACAAAGGCTCGGCCGCCGTTTTCAACGGCCGGTCCGGAAAGGAGTGCCGAACGGCGTACATGATAAATGGATTATAAATGGCAAATAAAAGCGTTGGAGCTAGTCTCCAATATGCTGATGTTCGAAAAAAAACATCCGGCAGTAATACCGTACGCCCCTCAGAAGACCTCCGTCGACGCAGGTTATGAAGAGCCGTATTTCAAACGCTCTCGTCCGGAAAAGCATGGGGTCCCATCCTCTCTCGTAGCAGAGTACCTGCGCAGGATTGGATCGGATAAATCGCTGAACGTACACAGTATAATGATACTTAAGGACGGATATGTGATCGGCGAGGCGAGCGCGCCCGGATACAGTGTGAACACGCGCCACCTGTCGCACTCAATGTCAAAGTCAGTCACCGGTATGGCCATAGGTATGCTGATCGAAGAGAATAAGCTCTCTCTATCAGACCGCCTGTGCGATTTTTTCCCGGAATTTACACAGCCGAAACGCTCCAAGCTGATGAGCATAACGATAGAGCATCTGCTCACTATGTCGACCGGAATAGCATTCGCGGAGGTCGGATCCGTCACGGAGAGTGACTGGTCCCGGGCTTTCATGGAGTCGGGCATATCCTTTCTTCCCGGTACGGATTTTTCCTACAACAGCATGAATTCATACATGCTCGCCGCGATAGCGACCCGAGTGACCGGCATGAGCCTGTGTGACTACCTTGAGCCGCGCCTGTTCCGTCCTCTGGGGATCAAAAATTACTTCTGGGAAAAGAGCCCGGAAGGAATAGAAAAAGGCGGCTGGGGTCTCTATATGTCCGCTGAGAGCTGGGCAAAGCTCGGTCAGCTCTATTTAAACGGCGGAGTATGGGAGGGCAAACGGATAATAAGCGAGGAATGGGTGACAAAATCCTGCACCGCGCACATGACGCCCCCGTCCGATTCCGGCGACTACAACTACGGATATCAAATGTGGGTTTCAAGACACGGAGGCGAATACCTCTTCAACGGAATGCTCGGCCAGAATGTCTGGATCTGCCCCGAAAACGGGATAGTGGTATCGATGAACTCCGGAAACGGAGAATTTTATCAGCGATCCCTTGCACTTACGCTGCTGCACGATATGTTCGGCTCCGGCGTACGCCTGCAGCCTGCGGGCTCCTCCGGCGATTATAAACTATTGCAGAACACAGAGAAGAATTTCGGATGCAGAACGCATTGGGTCCGTCTCCCCAGAAAAGGCGGCGCAGGGATATTCAGATATTTCTCCGACAACACGCACGAGGCCTGGAAAGCGCTGTGCGGCAACTATACGATATCGAGAAACAATGTCGGCATCCTTCCCTATTTTGTCCGCGTCATGCAGAACAACCACAGCGAGGGGATAGATGAGATATCCTTCTCATATGAGGGCGGCAGCGTATTCGTGACCGTCCGTGAAGGCAAAGAGACGTACAATATAGAGGCGGGGATATATGAGGCGAAGCGAAACGTCATTGACTTCTGCGGCGAACCGTATATAATAAACGCCTCCTGCGAATATATGGAGGACGAGGAGAGAGATCCGCTGTTCAAGTTCCTGTTCCAGTTTCCCGAGATCCCGAACGAGAGGCGGATCAAGGTCAGCTTTGACGGCGGAAGACTGAAACTCCGGATGAGCGAAATGCCGAACGAGCGTATAATACGTTCGTATGTCGACTCGATAACGGTATCCAATCCGAAGATGAGTTCTGTCGCGTCTTTTCTGAGTTCTAAAGTAAATAATCAAATGATAATAAATAAACTGCTCCGGGCATTTTCTCCGACTCTGTATTCCTATGTCGGGGAAGACGATATCGCAAAGCTCCAGGACTCCAAGATGGGATTCATCTCCCGCCTGCTCAGGAAGAGGTTTGCTCCCGATACTGCCGCGATAGCAGAGCGCTCCGCAACTGCGGCGGAGAGCGAGAGCATCTCTACGGAGGAAGAGGCAAAGCGTATCGAAATGATAATCAAGGAGCACGAGCGCGACGCCGCAGAAATGGTAGAGGAGCCGGATATCGACGAGGAAGAATTCCGCACCTTTGTTGACAAAGAATCAGATATACCGAAGGCGCTGGTCGAGCTCGATGACAAAAAAGAAAAGCCTGAAAAGCCGGAAAAGACCGACGTGCTGTCAAAGATCAAAAAACTGCTGAAGAGCGATAAAAATAAGGACAAAAAGCAATGATCAGGTACAGATATGTACCGTAAAAGCACAGGCTCCCGAGCCTATAATGACCCGAGAGCCTTTAATATACAAAACAGAAAAGGGCTCCCGCACCTGTTCGGTGCGGGAGCCCTTTTCATCAAAACCGCCGCCCGCAGTTTGAGCAATACTGCGCGGTAGGATCATTGTCATTCCCACAGTCCGGGCATTTCTTGGAGAGCGGCTTTCCGCAATTCTTGCAGAATTTGCTTACCGGATCATTTACCTCTCCGCATTCGCATTTTTTCGTTTCTCCACCTTCGCGGACCGCGCGTGACAACCGTCTGGCATCGACCTCGACCAGCGGCATCACTTCATCTTTTACATATTTGGTAAATTCACGCCTGAAACCGAACATCAATAGCGACAGTCCGATAGCCAGAAGAGGAAAGCCTATCATAAGCAGGAAAAACAGATTCGGGAATTCTCCGTTTCTGGTGGATGAAATTATATTTATAAATCCGACGATGCATGCGACAGCTCCGGCGATGAGCAGGATCGTCCCGGCGATCTTCAATTTCCGCTTTGCCGCAATATGTCCCGTATCGATCGAAACGGTCTCGCGCTTATTATCATCATGTTCATTGATAGTTATTTTCATGCTATCCTCCTGTTTAAAATCAATGGTTGTATTGTAAATATATCAGCTGAAAAGCATATCTATCAGCTTCCATATACCGATCAGTGCAAGGATCACCGCAACCACCACAGCCGGACGTATCAAGATATCCCTTATAAATTTGGCGTTGATCTCCTGCTTTTTCCGTATCTCACGGCATCGGGAAGAAATTAGCGGAGATATATTCAAAGGCAGACCGGCTCCGTCCTCCGCACCGCCGGTCACATTGATGACCGCATCGGGGCACGCCTTGAAATATTCCAGATCGGCAAACGGAGAGTACTCCGGATCGGAACAACACCGCGCCTCGATAAGCAACTCCCATGCCCGAGAGTGCTGAGGATATTTTTTTACCATAGACGCTGCGTGATCAAGCGCCTCGGTCTTCATACCTGCGAGGATCATCTGTCTGCCCTTATCTATCTCGGCCGCCGCACGTGAATTGGAAAGGCAGACGTCGGCTATCGCGATATACGTTTCCCTGTTCTGTTCATTGCAATAGGTGAGCAATCTCTCAAATTGCGGCAATTTTCTTATGTCTCCGGAATACATCGCGAGCTCCGCCTCATCGCGTGCGCCGATGAAAGCGAGAAATCGCAGTCTTTCCGCGGGAAAATATCCCTCAGGCAGTCCTTTGAGGGTTTCCTCGGCAAGATATGCATTTCCCTCATCAAGCTGTTTTTCTGCAAGACGGAGTTTGCCTCTGATTATAGCCGCGTCGATATCCCCCTCCTCCTCGGACGGAAACACGACAGTATACGACCTACCGCTTTCAAAAAGCTTTTGTTTAAGTTCTCCCGGACTCATCCCTTCGGAATATGTCCCTTTCCCGCCCGGGATGTGTATAACGACCGAACCGCAGTACTCGCAAATATAGTGATCTCCATTTTTCTTGAGCGGTGCGCCGCAGTTTTCGCACGTCATATTTACAAGCGACATATTATCCCTCCGCCGGCTGGCACAGCGACGATATACTCCGACGATTATAAGCCGGCGAATATCGGCGGACAGCTCCCGACTAAATTATAACACGGCGCTCTTTAAAAATCAAGTACGATTTTAAGTCCGATGTGCCGGAGCGGCGGGAATGACGGAAAGTAGGATATAAAAAACGAACTTTGCTTTTTAACGCGCAGTGCTGAGACAAATCCGGCACTGATAAACGCGTCCGAACACAAGCAAAAAGAAAAACTGTCCGAAATGTTCGGACAGTTTCCGTTTGGTGGAGATAATAGGGCTCGAACCTATGGCCTCTTGCATGTCAAGCAAACGCTCTGACCAACTGAGCTATACCTCCGGATAAAGCGGCGGTTTAAAAAGCCTTTATAAAGAATAAAATCCGAACCGCAGTTTGCGACAGGGTCCGGATTTTATCTGGTGGACCATCTAGGACTCGAACCTAGGACCGACCGGTTATGAGCCGGTAGCTCTAACCAACTGAGCTAATGGTCCGCAATTACCGTCCGATACTTTATCATTATACACCGGCATAAATTCTTTGTCAAGGCCAAAGTCAAAAG
>CALWTR010000017.1 GCA_944384525.1 uncultured Clostridia bacterium | reverse complement strand
GCTCCAAACAAGGACTGGGAAGGCAAAAGCCTGCTCGCTTAAAATCAAATACAGATAATGCCGCCGGATATGAACTCATATCCGGCGGCTCTTTTATTTTTACATAAGCTTCCCTATCAGCCTGCGCAGAAAATCGAACGGTATTACGGATGCGGCAACCGCGATCACGGTAAGCAATTCACGAAGAGTAAGCGGCGCCGTCCTGAAAACACTGCCACCGTAATATATCATAAGTATCTGTATCACGGATATAAATGCCATTATAATTATAAATGTTTTGTTCTTTTCTATATTGGCAAAAAGGTACAGCCGCTCGCTCCTTGTGTTGAAACAGTTTAAAATGCCGCCAAATATGAAAAGCGCGAAAAATGCCGTTAAAAAATACATCCTGTCTTCGGAATATCTGAACGCGTCCTTTATAGGCGGATATGTGAGGAAGAAGATAAACAGAGCAAGCGTGTATGCGCCGGTAAAAAATATCTGCTCGATCATACCGCGACTGAGTATACGTTCATCCCTTTTTTTCGGCTGTTCTCGCATATACGACTCGAGCGGCGCCTCTCCGGCAAAGGCAAGGCCTCCCAGTGTATCCATTATTATATTGATCCACAGCATCTGTATTATCGTTACAGGATTGTCTATGCCTATAAATTGACCTATGAGCGAGACACCCACGGCGCACATATTCATCATTATCTGGAAGGTGATGAATTTTCTTATACTCTTGAAAATCGTCCGTCCGTACAGTATGGTCTTCCCTATCGACAATATGGAATTGTCAAGTATTACGATATCTCCTGCCTCTTTGGCTATATCCTCTCCGCTGCCCATTGCAAAACCGACGTCCGCAAGTTTGAGTGAGGGCGCATCGTTTATCCCGTCTCCGGTCATGCCTACAACCAGCTCCTGTTCCTGAGACAACCTCACAAGACGGCTCTTATCCTGCGGGAGAGCGCGGGCAACTACCCGGAGCCTCGGGATTATGCGCTTGACCTCAGCGTCGCTCATCGCGGCAAGTTCTCTGCCGTCGAGAGCTATGTCGCTGCTGCACGGAGTGTATATCCCGCACTCAGAGGCGATCGCGCAAGCAGTCTCCCTGCTGTCGCCGGTTATCATGACTATCTGTACACCGGCTCCGAGAACTCGCCTTACCGCTCGCTTTACGTCGCGCCTGAGCTTATCCTTAAGAATGAACAGGCATATGAAAGCATACTCGTCTCCGACAGAGACCGCCTCAGCTATTACCCTGTATCCTCTTCCTGCTGCCCCCTTGTATTCGGAAAATATCCTGGCGCGCATATCCGGACGCATCCGGACCGCATCACCTGCAAAATTCAGATAGGAACTGCATTTTTCCATTATGATCTCCGGCGCGCCTTTTATCAAAGTGATGCGTTCCTTACCCTCAAGGGTGACGGAGGAATATTTTTTCACGCTGTCAAAATTCTCCCTGCTCCTCACCCTGTATCCTTCTGCCGGAACGGCGCGGAAAAATGAGCAGATGGCTCTGTCGGTTATATTTCCACCGACCGCCTCACTGCCGTTCCAGACGGACTCGTTGTTATATGTACTGCAAAGCCTCATCATACGATACGCCTCTCCACAGTCCGAGGCCTGTGCCAGCGTCCTGACGCTCCGCTCCGCAAAAATCATCTCCTCAACCTCTGGTCTGCCTACCGTAAGCGTTCCTGTCTTATCTGTAAAAAGTATGTTCATGCTTCCCGCAGTCTCGATCCCGACAAGCTTTTTTACAAGGACGTTATCCCGGAGCATCCTCCTCATATTCGAAGAAAGCACGACTGTTATCATCATGGGCAGTCCCTCTGGAACTGCGACCACTATAACAGTTATCATGAGCGTCAACGCATGAAACAACGACGATAACAAGAACGAGGTATTGGACAACCGCTCGACCATTACAGCCTTACTAAAGCCGGAATCTATGACAAACACATTGAAAAGATACGCCGCGGCTACCAGTGCCGCCATTATATATCCTATCTTGCTTATATCTCCGGCAAGCCGAGACAAGCGTATTTTAAGAGGGCTGGATCTTGTTTCCGTCTGAAGTTCAGAGGCGATCTTTCCGTAATATGTACCTGCTCCTACGCGCCCAACGCGCATTACTGCCTCTCCGGAGCTGACAATGCTGCCCCTAAACACCTCAGACTCAGATGACAGCTCCCATTTCCCTGATGACGGTGCCGCTCTTTTCTGTATTTCCGCGCTCTCTCCGTTAAGCGCAGACTGATCCACCGATATCCTGCCGGATATTATCACACCGTCCGCGTATATCTTTTCTCCTACCGAAAGCAATACAACATCGCCGACTACCAGATCACATACCGGTATGTTGACCGCTATCCCGTTTCTGACTACGCGGCACATGCTTCCCGCCTCACGGTCCCGGAGTTTTGCAAATGCAAGTTCGCTTCCGTATTCCGACGCCGTAGACACTACCGTCGCAAGAAAAATTGCTATAACTATACCGATACTTTCAAACCAGTTGGTATTTTTACCTGAGAAAACTATATTGATGAGCAAAGCACAAAGAAGTATTTTTATTATCGGATCGGAAAAACTGCTCCAAAGTCTGGAGAAAAAACCCCTGCTTTTACCGCCCGTCAACGAGTTGTCCCCGTACTTTTCCTTAGATGACCTTACCTCAACGTCGCTAAGTCCTTTTATTCCCGCTCCCGTCATTCTTTCATCACTCCTCAGATATTTTTCGACGCGTACATCCCTACGATGCGCTCAAAAAAATATATGAGACAAAGGCAAAAAAAATGAGCGGGCGCGACGGTCAAACCGCTGCACCCGCTCTGCGATATTGCATGTATCAGTTACTTGCGCCCGTTGTTATAACAGCGGCCTCGCCGTCCGGAACAACATCCACATAGACGAAGTTTCCGGAGCCGTCATTCATGATCTCAAGTTCGGCGCCGCCAGCATACGCGCTAGTCCAGGAATCCGGGACTGAGACCTTGACCGTCAGAGCCATATCGAATATCTCGTCGTTCTCCTCATCAGTAACGGTCACGGTGATCTTTTCGTTCCTGTAATTCACAGCCTCTACGGATGCAGTCTGCATCTCAAACACATATAGCATTGCCTCCTCAAGAGTCGCAGACCATATCTCGCCGCTCTGTACCTTGGAATCTATATAGGAACAGATATCAGAGAACTGGGACAAATACACGTAATGTCCGCTTCCCTGCACATAATCGTTTATGACTTCGTGGAAAGTGAATATTCCCCATCCGTTATTTTCTATTGCGGAATCGACATATTCCTTCCATTTCCCTATTCCTGCCGCAAGAATATCCGCAGGAATTGTCGAAGAAGTCGTTGTTACCACGGAGCTCGCTCCATAATATTCGACCATATAGCTGTTGAGAGAAAATCTATTCAGAGTACTGTCCGGATAATTGAGCTTTGTACCGGAGGTATTTCTCGCACCTATATACGTGTCGTTGTTCGCTATCATATTGTTCGTGTAAGAGGAATGCGGCGCACCGACTCCGGGGATAACAAATGCAAGTATTCTGAGCCCCGGGAAAAGCTCTCTCAGTATTTCGGCAGATGTGCAGACCTCAAGCGTAACATTTCCGGACGGGAAATATACATTTGAATGGATATTTCCGCTGTTGTCCTTATAAGTCTCATATCCGCCGTCGTCGTCCGCGCCCCAGTAGTTATGCGTATAGGTGTGAGAGGCGATATCAAAATTCGGATGTGACATTATCTGCTGCCAGCCGGAATAATTGGAATTCGTGGCGTAAACATACGATCCGTCACTGTCCTTGACATACTCGTACTCTGTTCCGCCGGTCGTTTGTATGGTTGCTATCTTCTTTATTATCATTGAAAACGTGACTTTAAGAGACGGATAATAATTGAGGACAGTATTGCTGACCATCTGACCTGTCGAAAGAGTTCCGTCATCAACGGTTATGGTCATTATGCCGTCAGCTCCGTCCTTGTAAACCACCTCGGCATCGGCAGCGATCGTATCGAGTACATCAAAGACAACTCTGTAAGTCTTTTCCACACTGCCGTCGCTGTTTTTGATGCTGACCGTACAAACTCCGTCGTTATCTTCGTTGGCCTCAACTATTACGGGAGTCTGATTCAGCGGTGAAAAAGCGGTAGCCGAGACGCGCGGATACTCAGAGCCGAAAGGCAAAGTCACGGTATATTCGAATCTATCGGAGGAGAAACCGCTGAGCGTCTTTCCGTCGATACTTATATCCGAAAGCAATGCGAGGGACTTGAGCTCATCCTCGGTATATTCCTCTATGCGAGCCTCCGCCTTATATATCTTCTTGTCATAGTATTTAGTCATATTAAGATCCTTCGGGACAATAAGACCTTCCTCGGACAGATAATTTTCCTCGAGCATATCAACTGCGGCCGACAGCGAATCTTCATCGTCCCCGATGACTACCAACTTCTCCCCGTACACAGCTATATGTATCGAACCCACGGCAGATGATGACATGTGCGCGACGATCTCCTCGCCTGCCTTGCTCTCATCCCTCGACGTAACGCCGATCAGTATCTCATGATCTGTCTTTGAGGAATTGGAAGATGCGGTCGAGAGCTTTACTCCGGTTATTTGATCTATATCATATCTGAGTCCTGACGCTATAGTCGCGACCTTGACAGAGAAGGAATCATAGATAAGCTTGTATTTGTTTGTGCCGCCTGTAAAATCGATCGTTTCCTCCGGAGTCTCACCTCCGTCGCCCTGAGTATTGTCGTTTGTACCGTCCTGCGTATTACTGCCATTTTGCGTACCATCTCCGTCTCCGCTCGACTCATCATCAACGCATCCCCAGAGCAGAAACGAAGAGGAAAAGACGACGCAAAAGGCGATCAGAAGCGAAATAGATCTTTTGAGCATAAATCCTCCCGATATCCCGCGCTGTCCGCGCGGAACGAAAAAAATAACAGCAGTTATAAAAATCAAAATAATTATACCATATTACATTTCAAATGTGCAATATTACAAATAAAAATGTCATAAGCTTTTTTATCGAAATAACTAAAAACGAAAAGCCGAATGTATTGATATCGCACAAAAAAGTCCGGCGCCTTTTTCAGGCGCCGGACAATATCGGCGATACTGTATCAGTAAATGTTACCACCGATATGATAAATGCACACCCGCCGAGCCGTGTATCGCAATGTTTAACCCTGTTTGTACAGGATGGTGCCCTCTCCCGAGCTTTGCGCTTCCAACGTCCGGTAACGGGCGGATAAATCGGCCCGGCCGGGAGGCCTGCATCCCCGCGTCGGGAAGTCCGGGCTCCGCTTAAATATGTGTAGGTCCAAAATCGCGATATCACGCACTAAGCAGGATTTTGAAGAGCTGAAATTACGAGCTTATTCCTCGTCGTAATCGATCTCTCCGAAGACCGTATCCTCAAAGTAATCCGCAACACGATCGAACTCCTCGTCATCATCTATCGTAACGAGAGTCTGCTCATCGTTCTCGCGGACCTCCTTGAGTATAACATACTCCTCCTCGGGATCCTCGTCCGAACCGACGGGAACGAGAGCGAAGTATGTATTGCCCTCAAATTCGCAGCTGGCTATAAGTTCAAAGTCCTCTTCCTTGCCGTTCTCATCAGTCAAAGTATAGACGGTGAACTCCTCATCATTTTCTTCTTCGATATTCTTGTTTTCGTTATCGTTCATTTCAACAACGCCGCTTCGGGCACCTTCCTAAATATTGGCGGCCTACTCTTCCGCCACACTCTGTATTCTAATCATATTGTATCAATTTTATACCTGAATGTCAATAGCTGACCGGTATATTTATTGCTCGCTGACTGACGCTTAAAAATTTGCATTTCTGTGCTGTCGAACGTATTGTTAAAAAATAAAATTCACGGCATCAGATCGCAGATTATTCCGTTGCTCAAATACATCCCGGCATCCGTAAGGAAAAATCTGCTGCTCTCCTCTTTAAGCAGTCCGGCTGATATATACTTTGCTATAACGCCCTCTCTTCCGTCGGCAAAATGCCTTCCGAAATGCGCGGCGAAATCCGCCTGGTCTATTCCGGCGGCTGTCCTGAGCCGAAGCATTATATACTCGCGTTCCGCCTCGTCGCTCTGTATCTGCTCGCATTCGAGCCTTCTGCCCGCTCCGGAGATATAAAGATTTATATCCTCAGTGTTTTTATATCTGACTCCGGAGAAAAACGAGCTTGCCGCAAGACCGAAACCTAGGTATTCGGTACCGTTCCAGTATCCGTAATTGTGTCTGCAAATATATCCCGTCCTGGCATAGTTCGAGATCTCATAATGCTCATATCCCGCATCAGACAAAGTCTCAACTGCAATGCGATACATATCGCATTCCTCATCCTCTTCCGGGAGAGATACAGATCCGTTCTTCACGCTGCGATAAAGCGGCGTTCCCTCTTCAAGCATCAGACCGTATGCGGAAATGTGCTCAGGACCTAGCGAGAGCATCTCGTCAAGAGTAGCGCGGAAAGAATCCCGCGTCTGACCGGGAATCCCGTACATACAGTCGAGATTGACGTTTTTCGCTCCGGCATCGCGCAGAGCGGAATATGCTCTCAAAAGATCCGTGTTGCTGTGTATCCTGCCTATTGCTTTAAGCTCTCGGTCTGACGCACTCTGCATACCCATGCTTATCCTGTTGATCCCGAGCGACAGAAATCCCCGTATTTTTTCGGTATCCACAGTTCCGGGATTGACTTCAACCGAAAACTCGCAGTCATCCGACAAATCAAAATTGCGGTCTAACGCTGAGACGATCTCGGACATCTCTCTGACCGAAAGCAAGGATGGAGTGCCGCCGCCGATAAATACCGTACCGACCTCACGTCCCGCTCCGCTCGAGCTTATCTCTCGGCAGAGCTCGCGTATATACCTTTCCCTAAGCTCGTATCCGACAGAATCAAAAGAGCAGAAATCGCAGTACAGGCATTTTCTGACGCAGAACGGGATATGGATATAAACCCCTATGCGGTTTGCGTCACTGTTCATCATCAAGCTTGAGCACCGCCATAAATGCCTCCGGCGATACCTCAACGGTGCCGAGGCGGCGCATTTTCTTCTTCCCTTCCTTCTGCTTTTCCAGCAGTTTCTTTTTTCTGGTTATATCTCCGCCATAGCACTTGGCGAGGACGTCCTTTCTCATGGCTCGGACTGTTTCACGCGCTATGACCTTAGATCCTATCGCCGCCTGTATCGGTATTTCAAACAGCTGTCTCGGAATATTTTCCTTGAGCTTTTCGGCTATCCTGCGTGCTCTTTCATACGCCTTATCCTCATGCACTATAAAGGAAAGCGCATCCACCTGATCTCCGTTGAGCAGGAAATCAAGCTTAACGAGCTTTGACGGTTTATAGCAGTCAAAATCATAGTCGAGCGAGGAATACCCCTTGCTCCTGCTCTTAAGAGCGTCGAAAAAGTCATATACGATCTCATTGAGCGGAAGCTCATAGTGCAGCTCCGCGCGCTCAGTATCGATATACTTCATGTCCTTGAAGACTCCGCGGCGTTCCTGACATAGATCCATAATCCCGCCGATATACGCAGACGGAGTTATTATGCTCGCCTTTACCACCGGCTCATATACCGTTACTATCTCATCGGGGCTCGGATATTCAGAGGGATTGTTTATATATCTTGTTTCTCCGCCGCGAAGGTCGACGCGGTAAATTACCGACGGGACAGTAGTTATCAATTCAAGATTGAATTCCCTCTCGAGCCGCTCCTCGATTATCTCCATATGGAGCAGACCGAGAAACCCGCAGCGAAAACCAAAGCCCAGCGCGATAGATGTCTCCGGCTCATATACGAGAGAGGCGTCGTTCAGCTGAAGTTTTTCAAGTGCGTCGCGCAGATCGCCGTATTTCGCACCGTCAGCGGGATATATGCCCGCATATACCATCGGCTGCACCTTTCTGAACCCGGGCAGAGGCTCGGTTGCCCCGTTCTCCTCCGTCGTTATGGTATCTCCGACTCTCGTGTCTCCGACCGTCTTTATCGAAGCGGTTATATAGCCTACCTCTCCGCAGGAGAGCGAATCGCTTTTTGAAAGCCCGAAAGGCTCGAGATATCCTACCTCAACTACGTCAAACACCGCGCCGGTGCTCATGAGTTTTATTCTGTCGCCCGGCTTTACACTTCCGTCAAACACCCTTATATATACCACTACTCCGAGATAATAGTCATAATGCGAGTCGAATATAAGAGCTTTGAGCGGAGCTTTTTCGTCTCCGTGAGGGCACGGAATGTCTGTGACTATCCTCTCAAGCATCCCTTCGATATTGGTACCGGATTTTGCCGAGACCGCCGGACAATCTTCCGCCGGTATCCCGATTATATCCTCTATCTCAGAACGCGTCTTCTCCACATCCGCGCTTGCCAGGTCGATCTTATTTATGACCGGAAGTATCTCGAGATCATTGTCTATCGCGATATATGCGTTTGCAAGTGTCTGCGCCTCGACTCCCTGAGTCGCGTCAACGACCAGGATCGCACCCTCGCACGCCTTGAGAGATCTCGAGACCTCGTATCCAAAATCCACATGACCGGGCGTATCTATAAGATTAAAAATATATTCCTCGCCGTCGTTGGCCTTATAGCTGAGACGGACCGCTCTAGCTTTTATAGTTATTCCGCGCTCGCGCTCCAGATCCATGTTGTCGAGCAACTGGTCCTCCATATCCCTTGACTCGACCGTTCTGGTCTTTTCGAGTATCCGGTCGGCAAGCGTGGATTTACCGTGATCAATATGCGCTATAATTGAAAAATTCCTTATGTGTTTCTGCTTTTCGGTCACTTTTTATTTATCCTTTCAGGACCGGAAGAAAGCCTTCCGGCACCTATGAATCATACCTGCATGAGTTTCTCGGCGTCCTTCATATAATCCGCCAGTTTGCTGTCGAGCGACTTGCTGTCCGCGCCGTGCGAGAGGAAATAAACCTTTATTTTCGGTTCTGTGCCTGACGGGCGGATTATTATTTTGTCAGCGTTCTCAAGCGTATAGTAAAGAACGTCGGATTTGGGCATACCGGTATCTTTAACGGCGCCGCTGCGCAGTTCGGTCGTTTTTCCGCTTATATAGTCGCCAGCAGAGGCTACCTTGACTCCTCCGAAAGATGTGGGGATATTTTCTCTCAGCGAGGACATGACTCTCTTGCGTTTTTCTATGCCGTCGAGTCCCTCCATGTATACGTCAAGCATTCTCTCGGCATAGTATCCGTATTTTTCATAGAGCGAGGAAAGTGCGTCGGAAAGCGTCATGCCGAGTTTTTTGTAGTGTGCGGTCATTTCAAGTATCATCATCGAGGCACCGACCGCATCCTTATCCCTTGCATATGATCCGAAAAGATAGCCGTAGCTCTCTTCAAAACCGAAGATGAACTTGCCGCTCTCTCCTTTCGACTCATAGTTCTTTATTACTTCGCCTATGAATTTGAATCCGGTAAGAACGTCGTGAAGCTTGATACCGTTATACTCCGCTATCCTGTACGCCATATCGGTAGACACGATGCTCTTGACAGCGTAAGCGCCCTCAGGGAGCTTGCCGACTTTGCGCCGCGCGTTTATCACATAGTCCAGCAGGAGCGCGCCCATCTGGTTGCCGGATATAGTGCGGAAGGAACCGTCCGGCGTCCTGGTCATAACTCCTACTCTGTCGGAATCCGGATCCGTAGCTATGACAAGATCACTGCCGACTTTATTTGCGATATTTATTCCGAGAGTAAAAACGTCGGAGTATTCCGGATTGGGTTTTTTGACCGTCGGGAAATTGCCGTCAAGCACCATCTGCTCCGGAACTGTATATATATACTTAAGCCCCATCCTGCGGAACACCTCCGGTACAAGCCGGTATCCTGCGCCATGAAGCGGAGTGTATACAACTTTGAGTTCATCGGCTACCGCCTTGACTGCATCCGGATCGATCGCCGTGCTCATGACAGCCTTGAGGTATTTCTCGTCAAAATCCTCTCCGAGCACTGTTATCCTGCCGTCCCTGACCGCATCATTATAGTCACATACTGAAAATCCTGTGAGAACATCTATAGAATCGCGTGCCGCGCTCACCGTCTTCGCCTGCTCGGGCGAGATCTGCGCGCCGTCCTCCCAATATGCTTTATAACCGTTATATTCTTTGGGATTGTGGGATGCGGTTATATTTATACCTGCCAGCGCGCCGCATTCGCGCACCGCAAAGGAAAGCTCCGGAGTAGGTCTGACCCCGTCAAAAATATAAACGCGGATACCGTTAGCCGCAAGCACCTCAGCGCTTACTTTTGCAAAGAGCTCCGAGTTGTTTCTGGAATCGTACGCGATGACTGCCCCGCGAGACTCTCCACCCTCGTCCTTGATCAGTTTTGCTATCCCCTCGGTAGTCTGTGCCACGGTGAATCTGTTCATGCAGGCGGGTCCCATATACATTGTCGATCTGAGGCCGGCTGTGCCGAACTCCATTACGGAACCAAACCTCAGCTCCATCGTTTCGCTGTCCCCGGATATCCCTTTGAGCTCCTCTTTTTCTGCATCCGTCAAAGCCTCTGAAGCCAGCCAACGTGAGTATTCCTTTTTGTAATCCATACCCATGTCCCCTCTTTCTTGCATATATTTATTTAATAAAATCTCCGGTTTGCTCGGATAGATCTATTGAATAGAAATACTAACTAAAAACGATTTGTTGCGGCCAATTTGTTACAGCCAGATAAGCTTTAACAAGCTCACAGTACTGTTTCTGCCAGCATATAAATATTCGATTTGAACATTTTGTTATTTTTGTTCCTGTTGTGACAGCTCTTCAAGCGCCAGAGCGAGCTGATCCGGACATGACGTCGATTTGTGACCGCATTTTATTCCGCGGAGACGGGCGACCGCGTCCTCCGCCTTCATTCCGCGGACGAGCGCGCATATCCCCTGTGTATTACCATTACAGCCGCCGACGAACTCGCAGTCCTTTATTATTCCGTCCTCAACAGTAAGTCGCACCATGCTGGAGCATGTGCCGTGTGTTTTATAATCTATATGTTTCTCCAATTTAAACGTCCTCCGTTTTTTAATATCTTCTGTGCCTGATCACTCTATATTTCTGTATATACCTATAAACGTACAGCCAGGCGAAAACAGCGAAAGATACACGAGATAGCTCACATAATCCGGGGACTCGGTACGAAAAGCTGCGGAAAATACCGGAATGCCGTTCTCGTCTGTGACGGTATTCATCCTGTACAGTCTGTTGCCCATCATTTCCGCGGCAAAAACATCGCGTCCGGCGTCTCCCCCCTCACCGAAGCGGACTTCTAAATACCGGTCATCACCATCATCATACGGCGGTATCCTATATCCCCGCGACAACATTGCGAACCGCAAATCAGAATTGCCGTCCGGTCCGAAGACGCGAGTCATATCAGATATTTTAAGATCATACAACGCCATTAAATTATAGACGCTCGGTATCCGTATCCCTCCTGCCTCCTCGGCCGGCAGTATGCAGTAATCGCTGTCGCCTCTGACAACAGTTTCACAGGCGGTCCTGAATGACGTGGAATAACTCACGGTCGGGTACGTGAATTCAGAAGAAAACACGTCGTAGGCCTCGTCCGAGTATATGTTCTTTACATAGGTGAACCTTTGCCCCGGCACCTTGTCGCCAAGGAAATCATCTTCTTTCAGTTTCTTCCCCTTGTCCGCCATTTTCTCACAAAGCAATTCGGAAAACAGGACCTTATCCGCGATCTTCAGCGCTGAAAGCGGCGCCTTTACCCCGGTATCCGATAGTCCCTCTCCGAAAAACGAGGAGGATATAACGGATATCGCCTCCTCAGCCCCTACTCCGTCTTCATACATGGATACGATCATGTCCGACGCCTCAAATGCAAGCTCCTCAAGATACGCCTCGCGGCGGATATGCTCGCGCGCAAGCTTTTCCGAGTGCGCTTTGAGGTTTTCCGCCGCCCTATCCTCCGGCGGGTAAAATATCCCGTCCATATCAGAGCTTTTTGATCACATCGCGGCTTACGGCGAGAAATTCCTTCATTTCGTCACCCTCAAGCCTTCTCTGCGATATAAGCGCGGTATAATATATATATTTTGCAACGAGAATTGCGTCGTCTCCGTAATCGCCGTTTGCCAGTTTGCGGATGCTCTCACAGGAAGAGTTGAGCGTCAGTGTGGCGCTGACCGGGGACGCCGGAGCATCCGGCATATAAAGCTTCATCATATCCGACATCCTGCGCTCCTCTTCGGATATCGTGAGCAGAGCCGGAGTATCAGGATCGAAAAGAGGCTCGGTCTTTACAGTGAGTTTCTCGGGAGCAAATGAAGAAAACAGCTTGACAAGCTCATTATCGTCGAGTTTTTCACCGTCAGAATGGAGAGCTGATGTGTCCGCGTCTATACGCACGAACCGCACTCCCTTTTTCTCCGCCTCGACCGTCTGGGCATATCTCTCGTCAAGTACGGAATCAAACACGATGACGTCAATACCTCTCTCGGCATACATCTGTATGAGCGCGGACTGAAGTTTATCGTCAGAGACATAATAAACCTTTTTCTCTTCAGTTTTGCCATCAGTCTTTTTATCCGTTGCCTCCGGCTCGGCATCTTTTGCTGTATCTGCGGCCTCGTTTGCGTCTGCTTTACCGTCATCCGACGCCTTGTCCTCACCGAGATATTCCGCTAGAGTCACATATTTACCGGACGCAGTTCGGAAAAGCACCGACGCGTTCACTCTGTCAAAGAACTTTTTATCCGAAACGGAGGCGTACTCTACAAACGTCTTTATATCGTCCCACATCTTCTCATACTCGGCGCGGGAACCCGTAAAGAGCGAATTCAGCTTGTCTCCGACCTTTCTCACTATATGCTGTGATATTTTGGTGACATAGCCGCTGTTTTGGAGATAGCTCCTTGACACGTTCAGAGGTAGCTCCGGACAGTCAAGCACGCCTCTCAGCATCAGCAGATATTCCGGTATGACCTCTTTTATATTGTCCGCTACGAACACCTGGTTATAATACAGCTTTATCTTCCCTTCTACGCTCTCGAAATTGTCACGCATCTTCGGGAAATATAGTATTCCTTTATAGTTGAGCGGATAATCGGCATTTATATGCAGATAAAACAAAGGTTCGCGGTAATCGTCAAACACCTTGCTGTAAAATTTCTTATACTCCTCATCCGTACACTCGGACGCAGGCTTGGTCCACAGAGGATGTATATCATTTATCGGCTTTTCAGCTTCCTCTTTTTTCTTTTCCTTGCCGTCCTCTCCGAGCTCATGGAGATATATTTCAACCGGCATGAAGCCGCAGTATTTTTCTAGCGCAGCTCTGAGGTTGAAGAGATTGAGATACTCGTTGCCCTCATCATTTATATGCATGATGACCGAGGTCCCTCTCTCGAAGTTTCCGCTAGGATAGGATACCGTATAATCCCCATCCTCGCCGCACTCCCATTTTACCGCAGGAGTACCGAGATAGGAACGTGTCACGACCTCGACCTTGTCCGAGACCATAAAAGAAGAATAGAACCCGAGGCCGAAATGTCCTATGATCCCGCTTCCGCCGCCTTTGCCCTCATATTTTTCAACAAAATCAAGTGCGCCTGAAAGAGCGATATTGCAGAGGTATTTTTCGAGCTCCTCTCCGCTCATTCCGATACCGTTATCCCTGACGGTTATGGTCCTGAGCTTCTCGTCCAGGGTAACGTCGATGCGATAATTGTCTCCCTTGTCTTCATATTCGCCGAGAGAGGCAAGGCGTTTCAGTTTTGTGACCGCGTCGCATGCATTTGACACGATCTCTCTTATAAATATCTCCTTTTCCGAATACAGCCATTTTTTGATGACCGGGAAAATATGCTCTGTTTTGACGGAAATACCGCCGTGTTTTTCTTCCATTGTTTCCATAATTCAAACTTCTCCGATTTTTATAGTTATTTGCGGTTTCGGAGCCGCTCATTGTCGTATATATATTATAATATATTTCTCTGTGATTTACAATTGTTTCCTGCGATATTTTTCAGCATTGCTTAACCTGAGTGCATACGTGCTTATATATATTTTATATGACTGCTTGACTTTACAACAGCGTGGTGCTAAAATAATTGTGCTGTGCCGCCGTCCGAAAGTCCGGCGGCTGAAATATGCACGATGAACGGGAGGTAGCTCAGATGCTGTCAAGGAAAAACGATATGGATATGACATGCGGGCCTTTCTTTAAAAAACTTCTCGTATTTTCCATACCGCTCGTACTATCAGGCGTTTTACAGCTTCTCTACAACGCGACCGACCTCATAGTAGTAGGCCAATATGCCGGTCAGACCGCAGTTGCCGCGGTCGGTTCTACCGGATCTTTGACCAACCTTATCGTCAATGTATTTTTGGGGCTTTCAGTCGGAGTCAGCGTGACTGTTGCGATATCGCTCGGAGCGCATGATTCGGAAAATACAAATAAGCTCGTGCACACCGCCGTGACCACATCTCTGATAGGCGGCGTTATCCTGGCGATAGTAGGATTTTTCTGCAGCCGGACCTTCCTTATCTGGATGGACACACCTGACGATGTCATAGACCAAGCCTCTATATATCTCCAAATATATTTTCTCGGGATGCCTGCTAACCTCTTCTATAACTACGGCAGCGCCATAATGCGTACGACCGGAGATACATCCAGACCGCTCTACATACTTGCGGCGTCGGGTCTGGTGAACGTTATACTTAATATTTTGCTGGTAAAATACACTCCTCTGGACGTCGAGGGAGTCGCCATCGCGACTGTGGTATCACAGATACTCTCCGCGGTCGCTATACTGTACTGTCTGATCACATACAACAATGACTGCAAGCTGTATTTAAGCAAACTGCGGATACATAAGGCACAGTTTCTCAGAATACTCCGCATCGGTATCCCCGCAGGGATACAGGGGTCGATATTTTCGCTGTCAAATGTAATAATACAGTCATCAGTCAACTCATTCGGTTCAGCGGTCATGGCGGGAAACTCCGCCGCCTCAAACCTCGAAGGATTCGTATATACAGGTATGAACTCCTTCTATCAGGCGAGCGTAACATTTACAGGTCAGAACGTCGGAGCCAAGAAATTAAACAACATAAAGCCGATATGGCTGTATAACATCGCAATGGTCATGGGTATATGGGCGATACTGTCCGGAGGTATATATCTGTTCCGTTATCCTCTGCTCGCTCTTTATCTCCCGGATGCTCCTGAATCAGTATCCTACGGTATTCTGAGAATGCAGATAATCTTTCTGACATATTTTCTGTGCGGACTTATGGAAGTCACGGTCGGAAGTACCAGAGGCATGGGCGCCTCACTTGCGCCGATGCTGATGTCGATAATAGGCGTCTGCGGTTCCAGGATACTTTGGATATTCACAATATTCAAATTCGTTCATACGCTCGAAATGCTCTATATATCCTACCCTGTCTCCTGGCTCGTAACATTTCTCGCCCAGGTAGTCGGAATGATAATAGTCAAGCGCCGGCTGGTAAAGCATATCGACCTTGACTCTGTAACGGAAAAATGAACTGCCGAGCTTTTGAAAAAAGTTATTGATTTTCGGTCACGGATATGCTATAATGTTTAAGTATTGCAAAGGCCACGCATACTCTGCACATGATATTTATGCAATCGACCTGGCCGACATATCAAAAGCCGGTGTGTTGGAATCGGCAGACGAGGTGGACTCAAAATCCATTCCCAGCAATGGGGTGCGGGTTCAAGTCCCGCCACCGGCACCACCTAAAACGTAAGTTGAACCGAATGTTTGACTTACGTTTTTTGTTTAGCTAAATTTTCTTTTTAATACATTTTCAATACTATTATAGAAATAAGTCGAACTATTTTCTTTGGGGACATTGAATCTAATATGTGAACCGCTTTTTGATAAATCAGTAAGTGTTATTATTCCTTTTTCTCTTCCTTGTTCTAAAGCATATTGAATCATTTTCCAACACTCTTCACTATCCAAATAATAAAATGGTAATAAAGCTGTTATTGCCTTAACACGTTGAGAGTACAAAAA
>CALWTR010000016.1 GCA_944384525.1 uncultured Clostridia bacterium | reverse complement strand
AGCCTCAGGCAGCGTCGTCCACTTCTTTGCGAGCCTTTTCAGCGGCCCTCTCTTCATCTTCGATAACAGCCCGCATGGAGAGCGCGAGCTTGCGGTTCTCCTCATCGATCTCGGTGATCTTTACACGAACTTCCTGTCCTACTGAAAGAACGTCTTCAGGCTTATTGATACGCTGAGTGGATATTCTGGAAATATGGATGAGACCGTCAACCCCGTCGTATACGGTAGCGAATGCTCCGAAGGGCATTATGCTGGCGATCTTTGCGGTGACGACGTCGCCTACCTTATGATCCTTGATAAACTGATACCATGTATCCATCTCCTGAGTTTTATAGCCCAGGGAAATGCGCTTTGTCTCCGGGTCGAAATCCTTTACAAAAACGTCTACTTCCTGTCCTACCGATACGACCTGTGAGGGGTGTTTTATCCTCTTCCAGGAGAGTTCGGTGTTGTGGATCATTCCGTCAACGCCGCCGATGTCGACGAACGCGCCGTAAGGAGCAAGATTCTTGACGATACCGGTGTAATGTTTTCCTACTTCGATCGTAGACCAGAAAGCCTCTTCCTTAGCTTTTTTCTCTATATCGAGCACGGCCTTTATAGAGCCGAGAGCGCGCTTTTTAGATTCGTCAAAGTCGATAAGCTTTATTTTCTGTACGGTGCCTACAAGGTCGGCAATGTTTTCTTTTCTGGATTTTCCGCTCTGTGACGCGGGGATAAAGACTGTATTCTTATCTACGGATGCGAGGAGCCCGCCCTTTACTGCCGCGGTTATCTTTGCCTCAGTTATAGTTCCTGCATCGTACATTTCTTTGAGAGCTATCCAGCTGTTGTCGGCGTCAACTCTCTTTTTGGAAAGAGTTGCGACACCCTTGGAGTCATCGACGCGGATAACGAACGCGCGGACTTCATCGCCTATCTTGAACATTTCGTTGAGATTTGCAGAAGTGTCATCGGTTATCTGCTCTTTGGGTATGACACCGGTGACTTTGGTGCCGAGGTCGAGGTGTATCTCTGTATCGGAAATCGCAAAGACGGTACCGTTAACTGTATCTCCTGTATGTAAAGTTTTGAGTGTCTCCTCCAGCATCTCTTCAAAGCTTCTCTTTTCTTCCATTGCTTTAAATACCTCCGTAATGATACCGTCGGGCGTGGAAGCTCCCGCGGTTATTCCTGCGTTTTTTACGCGGTCAGGGAAATCAGTTGTCAGTTCCGTTAAGGATTCGATCCATATACATCTTGGGCAGTGTTCCGAGCATAGCCGGTACAGCTTTGCAGTATTTGAACTGTCTTTTCCTCCGATAACTATCATCAGATCAGACTTGCCCGCAAGATCAATCGCCTCGTTCTGTCGATTTTCAGTGACACTACATATTGTATCAAAAAAAACACAGTTTGTATATAGGTTTTGAAGATTTTTTTTAATTTTTTTGAACTCCTGTGAATTTTGCGTAGTTTGCGCGCACAATACCGGGACTTTGCCGCTGAAATCATTTGAGGCTGTCAGTGCGTTGAATTCATCGAGTGAGGAGATGCAAATTTTTTCACCACGGGCATGGCTCATTATGCCGCGGGATTCCGGGTGCTCAGGATCGCCGTACAGAATAAAGAAAGTGTTTTCTCCGGTATTTTCCTCAGCTATACGGTGTATGCGTTTGACATAGGGGCATGTCATATCATGAATTTTAAGTCCCGGATGGACTTCCGCGAGAGAATCGAGTTTTGCCTCCTCATCGGCTGTGATGCCGTGCGTCCTGATTATGATATCAGTAGGTATAAGGTCGGACATTTCAGCGACTTTTGTGACTTGAGACGGGGTGATGAATTCTATCCCGCGCTCTTCAAGATACCGGTTATATATCCGATTATGTATAAGCTTTCCGATTATGCAGACACGTTTTCCCGGTGGCACCGGAGTCATGGATTCAGCAAAATCGGCAGCTCTTTTAACTCCAAAGCAAAAGCCGGCGTTTTTGGCTAAGGTTACTTTCATTTATCCTCCGTTTTTGTAGGAATGAATCCTCCTATGCGGCATATTTCTGAAAAGATCTTTTCCGACGATGCACGGTAATCCGGAACTTTAGGATCAGGAAACAGAGAGTCGTATCCGATCGGCTTTCCGATAAATATTTCGTATTTTCTGAACAGCCTGAATCGGTTGTTTTTGGTCTTTATCGCTACCGGGATCACGGGACAGTGAGCCCGGAAAGCTATCATTCCGGCGCCGTTCTTTATCTTTGTGTCGGCAGGATTTAGTCCGGCCCTCCTCGTTCCTTGGGGAAATACCGCTACTATATCGCCGTTTTTTATCTTTGAAATAGCTGATTTTATAGCTCCGACATCACTGCCGCGTCTGTCAACTTTGATGGCGCCGGTAGACTTTACGACTGCGCCGATGACCGGAACGTTGAAAATTTCTGCTTTAGCCATAAATCGTATCTGACGCGGAAGGCTGGAGGCGAGGGCCGGAGCGTCCATCAGAGTTATGTGATTAGGGCAGAGCAGAGCGCCTCCGGCAAGCGGAAGATTCTCCTTGCCGTGTACTTTGAGTCTCATAATAAAGCGTACCGCCCATCCGAGCGTTGCTTTTAAGGCTATATAAAGCTTGAATTTTTTGTCCATGCGCTTTCTTATAAGGCGCAGGATCTTGTCGCGCGTTTCCTCAAGAGTTATTTTCGAGTTGTCGATAAGGACGGCATCTTTAACACGGATGCACGGCGACAGGGCTCTTGTTGAATCATTCCTGTCGCGTTCATTCATTTCTTTCAGTACGGTTTCATATTGAACATCTATGCCTTTTGCATGTAATTCGTCGCATCTTCTGCGCGCTCTGGCCTCAGGCGAGGCTGTCAGAAATATTTTTATCTCAGCATCCGGAAGTATAACGCTTCCTATATCTCTGCCGTCCATTATAACGCTCTGTTCTGCCGCGATAGAGCGCTGTGTATCAAGAAGAAAATCTCTGACGGATCGTATGGCCGATACTTTGGATGCCGCCATTGATATCTCCGGTGTCCTTATACTGTCGCCTACATCCTCACCGCAGAGAAATATCTTTTGTACTCCGTCCGAAAATGAGAGAGTTATTTTTACTGACTCCAGAGCGGACCGGACCGCATCCTCGTTGTCGATGTCGATCCCGTTTTTTATCATGTATAACGCTACGGTACGATAGAGTGCGCCGGTGTCGACATAAATTATGCCGCAGGCTTTTGCCACCATTTTGGCGACACTGCTCTTGCCGGCTCCGCCGGGGCCGTCGATCGCAATTCTGTACATAGTTGACCTCACTGCAAAATCAATATTCTGCCGCGTTTTTTCCTGCCAAAAACCCGGTTGAAAAGGCAATTTGGAGATTAAAACCTCCGGTATAAGCATCCACATCTATGATCTCGCCCGCAAAAAACAGACCTCTGATCAGTTTGGATTGCATTGTCTTAGAATCTATTTCTTTTACGTCTATCCCGCCTGAGGTGATTATCGCTTCGTCTATCGGCCGAAATCCGCTGACCGGCACGGCGAATTTTTTGAAAAGGGATACGAGCTTCAGCCGTTCCTCCCGAGTTACTGAATTGACCTGCTTGTCGGGAGCGATCCCGCTTCGCTCAATAAACGGCTTTATCATTTTTGACGGCAGAAGTGCGGACAGGGAGTTTGAGAATATTTTGTTTTTTCGCTCTGAAAAATCTCTCAGTATCCTGTCGTTGAGAGCGGATTCTGAAAGAGCCGGTTTGAGGTCGATCTCAAACAAAACATTCGAAAGCTTTCGCTTGTTTATATGCGATGTAGAGCTCAGAACGATAGGGCCGCTCATCCCGAAGTGGGTGAAAAGCATCTCGCCGAAATCACGATAGCATTCCTTTCCGTCCTGAAAAACTTTAAGACCTACGTTCTTCAGAGACAAGCCTTGCATTTCCGCGCATACCGAGTCATTGCTTACCACAGGCACAAGGGATGGGGAAAGAGTAGTGACGGTGTGTCCGGCCGCCTGAGCCAGCTTGTAGCCGGAGCCGTCGGATCCGGTTCTCGGATATGATCTTCCGCCGGTAGCCAGTATAACGGCATCAAACTGATAGCTGCCATTCCGGCTTTCAATACCGCACGCTCTGCCTTCCGAAATTTTTATGCCTGTGACTTTTTCATTGATCATTTTTCCCCCGGCACAGTATTTTTTCAATGCCGAAACAATGTCTGCGGCTTTGTCCGAGACAGGGAAGACCCTGTTCCCGCGTTCTGTTTTGAGCGGGACTCCTAGTTCCTCAAAAAAAGACATGGTATCGCGAGGCGTGAATGCGTTAGCCGCGGAATAGAGAAATCTGGGGTTGGTCACGACGTTGTTTATAAAATCTTCGGGCGTGCAATCGTTAGTAACGTTGCATCGTCCTTTTCCGGTTATGGAGAGCTTGCGTCCGACCGTATTCATATGCTCGAATATCACGACGTCAGCGCCGGATCTGAGTGCAGTGCCTGCCGCCATCAGCCCAGACGCCCCGCCTCCTATGACGGCTATTCTTTTTTTGTTCATTAACGGAAATTCACCTCTTAGCATAGACGTCATATTCGTCCCAGATACGTTCCAGCTTGTCAAACCTTTCCGTGACTTCTTTTTTCTTGCGCTGGGTCACCGCAACAATAATGGCGTTGATTATACTGAGCGGAGCTACGAGCGAGTCAACAAAAGACGCCATATCGCTCTGCGCTGTCAGAAGGCAGGTAGCGTGCTCGGCAAGCGGGGAAATGGCGCTGTCTGTGAGCGCGATGACGTTCGCGCCGTTCTGGTGTGCAAACCGAACCGCATTTATTATTTTTGTTGAATATCTTGGGAAGCTTATCGCTATCATTACGTCGGAGGAACCGATATTGAGGATCTGCTCAAAGACTTCGCTCGAACTTGTCGGCTGCACGAATTTGATATTGTCAAAAATCATAGACAGATTGAAGTTGAGAAAAGAAGCTAGGGACGCAGAACTGCGCACACCGGTTATATATATATTTTTAGCGTTAAGTATCGCGTCGACCGCGTCCGAAAATGCTTTCCTGTCAATGTTTTCATATGTGTATTTGATCTTTTCTATATCTGAGAACATCACTTTCTCAAGTATATCTCCGCCGCCGATCCTGCTGTCGGTAAGCTCTATCCTTTGGTTAGGAGTGAGCTTGGCGCGCACCAGCTCCTGGACTGCGCGCTGGAACTCCGGATAACCGTCGAATCCGAGCTCGTTAGCGAAACGCACTACGGTGGACTCCGATACGCCGACGAAGACTCCGAGTTTCGCGGCGGTCATAAAAGCGGTCTTATCGTATTCGTAAAGGATGGCATCGGCTATGCGCTTCTGGCCTTTTGAAAAGGTAGGCATGAGCTCGGCTATTTTTTTAGATATATTGTTTTCCATATTTATCTCCGCAGAGTTTAAGGGATTTTGACTCTAACGCTTTTTTTATTGACTGAATTATATTATAGCATCGGTACGTCTTTTTTTCAATAGCAACGGCGGCATCATTAACAAAATCGAAAACCCCGCTCACGGGCGGGGTTTTCAGCAGTCTTGGCAACTGCGCCGAAACGTTGTATCACGCAAGTTTGCCTGCGGCAACCATGATCCTTCTCATGGATTCTTTTTTTCCGAGTACTTCCATAATTTCCGTAGCGCCTCCGGGAGTTACCGCCATACCGGATACGGCTATCCTCAGGCACCACATCACGGCGCCGCTTTTGACACCGAGCTTTTCGGACATAGCTATAAGTTTGGAGTAGATAGTATCGTTGTCCCATACCTCAACGTCCTCGAGCTCCGTCGCCTCATTTATAATTTTACGAGCAAGGTCAATGTCGACTTTGTTCTTCTTGTTTATAAAGAGGTCGTTTGAATAGTCGGGAAGAGAGATAAACAGCGATATCCTGTCGTTTATTTCGCTGAACTTGCTTATCCTCGTATGGAGCAGAGATAGCATTTTTTCGGTATTGACGTTTTCCGGTATAACGTCCTTGTTTACAAACGGCATCGCTTTATCAAGAAAATCGCCGAAGCTCAAGCGGTGTATATACTCGCCGTTGAACCACAGCAGTTTATCGAAATCGAAAACCGCAGGAGACTTGTTTATCCCATCTATCGTAAACAGTTTTATAAGGTCATCAAGGGAAAAAATCTCGCTCTCTGTATTCTTCGGGCTCCAGCCTAGGAGGGAAATATAATTTATTATTGCGTCCGGTAAATAGCCGTCTTTTATAAGGTCCTGAAAGCTTACAGAGCCATGTCGCTTTGACAGCTTGGAAACGCTGCCGTCCGCATTCTTTCCCATGAGCAGGGGGAGATGTACATAAACCGGTCTCTGCCATCCGAACGCATCGTACAGAAGGGCGTATTTTGGAGTGGATGAAAGATATTCACTGCCTCTGACAACGTGTGTCACGCCCATGAGATGATCGTCTACCACATGAGCAAAATTATAGGTCGGATATCCGTCCGCTTTCATGAGTATCTGATCCTGCAGTTCTTCGTTTTTCACAGAGATAGTCCCGAAAACGGCGTCTTCATATGTGGTGGTGCCTTCGAGCGGCATTTTCTGCCTGATTACATACGGGATCCCGCTTGCGAGCAGTTTTTTCGTCTCCTCTTCCGAGAGGTTGCGGCAGTGTCTGTCGTATCCGCCGTGAGTATCGTCATCACTGTGCAGCGCTTCCAGTCTCTCTTTACTGCAGAAGCAGTAATAAGCATGTCCGCCGTCAACAAGTCTTTTTGCGTATTCGGCGTATATATCTTTCCTCTCGGACTGAACATACGGACCGTGGTCGCCCCCGACGTCCGGGCCTTCGTCATAGCGCAGATTAGTTATTTTTAAAGTATTTTTGATTATATCGACAGCTCCATCAACGAGCCTTTCTCTGTCGGTATCCTCGATCCTCAGTATGAATTTGCCTCCGTCGTGCTTGGCTATGAGAAAGGAATAGAGCGCGGTTCTCAGGTTTCCTATATGCATATAGCCAGTGGGGCTGGGGGCAAATCTTGTTACGGGTTTTTGAACGTCCAAAACGTGATCCTTTCGTGCGCCGGAGCGCAGCCTTAAACAAGTTAAAGCATCTGGCTCCAGGCTCTTTTTTTATTGCTAGTATTTTAACATAAAATTTAAATATAGTCAACGATTAACTATAAATTTATTTGACGCGGCATGTTAAAATGTAGTATAATTAAGAAGGCGCCGCGGGCTTACCGGTGCCTGACATCAGACAGTATGTCGGTTAAAGATATGCGGTCGGGGAGAGTTCGTCCTGTTTGCGAGAGGTGAAAGATGTTCAAAAACATATTCATAAAATATCTTTCTGCATTTGCTTTGATAATTTTCATAAGTTTTATAATGCAGGCGGTTTTCATAACATTTATAATTAAGGATTATTCGGCAAAGGACCAGAAGGAAAATCTCGAGTGGACCGCTATGACTGTATCCGAGATATTGGCTAACGGTTATGAGAACGGATACGACAATACCTTTGAGGGGTTTATAACCGATATCGTATCTCCCAGCGAGTATTTTAAAAATTTTATCGACAGAGACCGCAATCTTGTGATAGTTATATCCGATATGGACGGCAATGTTCTCAATGTCGCATCATCTCTGGGGACACAAAATAAATTTTACGGGACTATAGGCAGTGGTATACTCTCTGAGTTCAAGGACGGTAAATACGAGGGGAAGTGTACACTGAGCGGAGTGCTTTCCGGAAACTACACGGTGTTCGGAAGTTACATTCCGGATTCAAATGACGTTCCTATCGGAATAGTTTTTGCCTGCCGCTCAAATATGAATGAGGACGTACTGATAAGCGACACGATAAAAATGGTGGTGATGACGAGCCTTTGGGTCATGCTCGCTGCAGTTATAGCCGTTTATTTCATAACAGACAGAATGATACAGCCTCTCCGCTCCATGATAGGCGCGGCGAAAAATTATGCTAAAGGAGATTTCAAGAGCCGCGTTCCTGTCGTCGGAAAGGATGAGGTTGCGGAATTGGCCACGGCGTTCAACGATATGGCTGATTCGCTCGACCATCTGGAATATATGCGTAATTCATTCCTTGCGAGCGTATCTCACGATCTCCGCACGCCTATGACAACTATCTCCGGCTTTATAGACGGTATCAACAGCGGAGCGATACCGCCGGAAAAGCAGGAGTATTATCTGGGTATCATATCCTCGGAAGTACACAGGCTGTCAAGGCTCGTATCTCAGCTCCTCGATATATCGCGGCTTGAGTCAGGAGACAGGAAATTCAATTTTGTGAATTTTGATATATGCGAAATGGCAAGGCTTATCCTTATATCGTTTGAGCAGAAGATCGAGAATAAAAAACTTGACGTCATATTCGATGTGCAGGAAGACTCAATGCTGGTTTACGCCGATAAGGACGCTATATATCAGGTGTTCTATAATCTCTGCGACAACGCTATAAAATTTGCAAACGAGGGCGGAAAATTCAGGATAGGAGTACGACGCGGAGAACAGAATAAAATAATCGTATCCGTATTCGATGAGGGGAAGGGGATATCTGCCGAGGATCTTCCTTACATCTTCGACAGGTTCTACAAATCGGATAAGAGCCGCGGTCTCGATAAGGTCGGGGTCGGACTCGGTCTTTATATTTCAAAGACGATAATCGACGCTCACGGCGAGCATATAGGAGTAAAGAGCGTTAATGAGCAGAACTGCGAATTCATATTTACTCTAAAGCCGGCGATCGGTACGGAAACTGCAAAGCTGAGTTGAACCTATCTTCTAAAACCGGGGGTGAGGCTTTTGGATAAAATAATTCTTCATTGCGACTGCAATTCTTTCTATGCCTCGGTAGAAATGGTAAAGGACCCATCCCTCAGATATGTTCCGATGGCGGTGTGCGGAAGCGAGAGAGACAGACACGGGATAGTTCTGGCTAAAAATGAGCTCGCAAAACAGTGCGGGATCAAGACTGCCGAGACCGTGCATTCGGCACGGAAAAAGTGCCCGTCGCTTGTCATAGTTCCGCCGGATCACGGCGATTATATACGTTATTCACGCAGGATAAACGAGATATATTACAGATTTACCGATACCGTAGAGCCCTTCGGAATAGACGAGAGCTGGCTTGACGTGACCGGGAGCGCGGCGATATTCGGCGGGGGTTATGAGACTGCTGAAAAGATCAGTAATGCCGTTAAAAAAGAGATCGGTGTAACGCTTTCGATAGGCGTTTCATTCAGCAAAATATATGCGAAGCTGGGCAGTGATTATAAAAAACCGGATGCCATAACAGTTATAGATCGCTCAAATTACCGAGATATCGTTTTCCCTATGGACGTGGAAAATCTGCTCTTTGTCGGCGGAAAAACTGCACTGAAGCTCAAGGAAAGCGGGATAAGAACGATCGGAGACCTGGCGTCGGCAGGAAATGAATTTTTGCGCGAACTGCTCGGGAAAAACGGCGAAGCGCTCGGTAGATATGCCAACGGGATCGACGACGGACCGGTAGTCAGCGCCGATATGAATCCGGACAGAAAAAGCGTAAGCAACGGTTTTACGTTCAGCAGGGATCTCGTAACACCGGAGGAATACCGCATCGCTATCGAATATCTTTCGGACAGGATAGGTACGGTGCTGAAACGTGAGGGAATGAAATGCTCGACCGTTTCGGTAAATGTGAAGAACGTTCAGCTCAGGGATATGACAAGACAAAGGGCTCTTCCGGCGCCGACCGATCTCTCCAAGGAAATAGCGGAGGCGGCATGCTCGGTCATGTCTTCTTTTTGGAGCTCAGATGCGCCAGTAAGGTCGATAACAGTAAGCGCATCAAATCTCATAAAGGCGTCGGACGTACATGAGCAAATAGACTTTTTTTCGGACGGTTCCGATGAAAAAAGGAGAAAGATCGAGGTCAAGGAAAGAAGTGTGGACGATATAAAAAAGAGATTCGGAAGCGGATCTCTGATGCGCGCCTCTGAGCTGTGCTCAAACTTCGGCATAGCATCTTCTGGCTCTGAAAAGAGAAAGAAGAAGGAAAAAAGCGGTCGAAGATAGTTATACGATCCGGTAATACAATTTTATGCCGCTGACCGGGCGACAAAATATGAAAAACACCGCGGACAAAATGTCCGCGGTGTTTTTTTATACTGAGCCGATCCGGATCTTCAAAGCTGTATGTTTATTGCAGAGTTTTTAAAAATTTCCGGTATTTCGTGTGTGCTGACGATCACTGTGCGATGCTTTGATTCGCCCAAAATTATATCGGATATAACGGAGCGCAAGTTTTCGTCGAGCTCCTTGAACGGTTCGTCCAGGATCAATATATCCGATTTAAACAGCAGTGCTCTTGCAAATGATATGCGTTGTTTCATTCCGCCCGACAGCTCATCCGGATATTTTTTCATGTCTTCGGGGGAAAATCCGAGTGAGGAGAGAGTTGACATGGTCATATCTGTCAGAGCAGGATCTTTTTTTTCAAAAGAAAGCTCAAGTATATTGTCGACAGCGCTGAGCGAGGGGAAAAGTCTGTGCTCCTGAAACATGACAGAGCATTTCCCGCGGATGTCCAGGATCCCGGAAAAATTCCGGTCAAGGCCTGCAAGGATACGGAGCAGGGTGGTTTTTCCTCGTCCGCTTGCGCCGTTTATCGAATACAGAGTGTCCGGCATAAAATCACACGTGAAGTTGTCAATGACGATCTCAGAGCCGAAACGCTTAGTTATATTTTGAGCTTTTATGTTATATTCGTTCAAATTTCATAAGCCTCCTCCCAAGCAACTTCAGAAGCCATTCTATGATCAGGCTGAGAACAATTACTATCGCCGTCCATGCAAAAAGCTCCGGAGTTTCAAGATAGGTCTTTGACTCGTAAATGCCGTTGCCTATGGAATTTTTACAGTGCGATATAACTTCTGCCGCTATCCCCGCTTTCCAAGCCAGTCCCATTGATGTTATCAGCGCCGGTATCACAAAGCTCAGGAGCGACGGGATGATGAATATGCGCAGCTTTTTGGCAAACTTGAGTTCATATATCTCGGCCACCTCGGAGAGCTCTTTGTCCATAGCAGAAAGTCCGGCTTCAGTATTTTGCCAGATTATTGGCAATACCATCATGAAAGAGACCAGGATCGGCAGTTTCTCATTGCCGACAAACATCCATGCGAGCATTATAAAGGACGCAACAGGAGTGGATTTGATCACTGTCAGCATGGGAGCGAGGATCTGTCTGAGCACTGCGGACCTGTCGGTCAACAGTGCCGTGATCACACCTGCGGCAACGCCGGCTATATATCCGATCATGACCCTCAGTAATGAAGCTCCGACGGCGGCAAAGATCTCGCCGCCGCGGATGAGGCCGCCGAATGAAATTATAACGTTTAAAGGAGAAGGAAGTATCAGCTCGTATCCGACTATCGCCGCCGCGGCATACCATACCGCTATCCAGAATATCAGTACGGCAAATGCAGACAGCGTTTTTTTTAGGAGAGCCGGATGCTTATTTAGCATAATAGAAGTCGTCTTCAGGCATACTTCCACCTATGGATTGAGGATTGCTCTGATAGAGTACCGTCAGAAAATCGGAGAGTGCCGATTTCATATCCTCGCCGTCTATATAGGTGATGTTGGAGTTGGGAAGAGCCGTTTTTGCGATCGGAAGTTTCGGTATGATCCCGGCTGAGACGATCAACTGTGCCGCACTGTCAAGATTGTCGGGGTTTTTGATATAGTTTATAGACGCTTCGTAGTCTGAGAGGAATTTATCTATAACAGATTTGTGCTCGTCTATTATACCTTTTCTTGCAACTATGCATCCCTGAACAAGTGGCGTATCGGATATCTTGTCCCACTCCTCGGTAAGGCTCATTGCTATCCTCAGGCTTTCCTTGCCGGACTGGACGAGCGCCGCAGTTACTTTAGGCTCGGGGAGCACTGCCAGCTTAGCTTCACCGGTAACGATCTTGGCTACAAGCGCGTCGTGATCCGGCTCATATATTATATCAACGTCATTTTCAGGGTCGATGCCGGCTGTCGTCAATATATGGTTGAGTATATACTCGGTAGTGGAGCCGGGAACGCTTGCATAGATGGTCTTTCCCCTCAGATCTGACAGAGATGTGATAGTGTTTCCGTCCTCCAGAAGATAGAGCACCCCGAGAGTATTCAGCGCGAGAACATCTACCTGTCCATTTGTTCTGTTGTAAAGTACCGATGCTGTGTTCGTCGGTACGCATGCGAGGTCGAGCTGTCCGGATATTATCTCCGTAACAGCGGTATTGGGATCGCTGAACTGCTTGAATTCATAAGAGGGGGACTCTGAGTTTTTGTCGTCCTCTATCAGTTTTGCCATTCCCATACCGGTAGGACCCGAGAGATAACCGACTTTCAGTTTGTAGTTGTCGGTATCTTCTCCGCACGCTGTGAAAGCTGCCAGAGCGGTCAACATTGTCGATACGAACAGGATAAGTGCGATGATTTTTTTCATTTTGAAAGTTCCTCCAAATGTTCTTTATTTTTTATTATTATTTTTTTCCCGCAACATTGTATGATCCCGGCGCGCTCCAAGGTATCTATGGCACGGTATAGTGATGCGCGTCCGAGCGAGAGAGTTTCCGCAAGAAATTTTCTGCCGTTCGGAATATCGACGGCACCGTCTCCGCAGTCTTTGCCAAGCAGAAAACATGCCAGCTTTGATACCGCAGACGGCGCGGAATATTCGTTTATTTTCTGATTGAGGAACAGTATCCTCCCTGAGAGGAATTTTATGACCTCAAGCGCTACCTGCGGATATTTGTAAAGTATTTTTTCAATTTCCGCACGATTTATGAAAATTATGACGCATGAATTTGCGCTTTTTATCACGGTAGGATAATGTGAATCGGAGAAGAGGGAAAGAATGCCGAAGGATTCTCCGCGCTGAGTCTTTTTGACGGTTTTTTTACCCATTGTAACCAGCACTTCGCCGGTATATACGAACCCGATCTTCTTTTCATCGGAAAGGTCTGAATATACGTTTTCATTTTTTGAAAACGTTTTTATTTCAAAATCACATTCTCTGATTGCTTCACGTCGTTTTTCGGCAGGGAGCACACTGAACAAAAAAGTGTTTTCCATGAAATCGATATATTCTTTTTCCACGGCAAACCTCCAATGTGTATCATATGAGACATATTATAGCACGCATTTTTCTGCAAGTCAAGTGTTATTTGAGAAAAATACACAAAAAATGTATATTTATTTTCAACATGCTGCTGATATAACGGATCGGCTGTGCGGCAACTACGAAAGAGCATGATTTCTAATTTTAAACACAACACGTATACAAGGCGAAAAATATTTGTTTTTATTGAAGAAATACATACGCACATCAGCTGTGGCCGTCTGTAAAAGTTTGCGAAAATAATAACGCTTCTACAAACTTTAATTTACTGATGAGGCGTTTCGGAACTTTAAAAACAAAATATATCGGAAAATATATTGGAGAAAACGAGTAAAAAATATTAAAAAAAGGTTTGAATTTCTAATGTACATATGTTATAATGAATATATTAAAATACCGGAGCTATACGCTTTCGGACGCATGCAGTCGGGGATATCTCCGCGCAACAATCGATTTCAGAATTTTGTGCCGATCTTCATGAGGTTTTAGATATGTTTGATTCCTTCCTGAGCGTTGATTTTTCATTTTCCTCATTCGCTGAAAATGCACGCGCCTTTTTTTCCGGTTTCGGATTCAGAGATGCGGTAGATATATTATTGCTTTCTCTCATTTTCTTTGCGGTATATAAATTTATAAGCTTTCGGCGCATGGGCGCGATGCTAACCGGAGCGGCAATATATCTCTGCGTCGCCGGTATCGCCAGGCTGCTGGGTCTTACGGCGGTCGACTACATTCTCTCATCCTTCTTCGGTTACGGCCTTATAGCCCTCGTTATAATATTTCAGCCGGAGATACGCGATGCGTTTGAAAAAATAGGGATAAACTCCATCAAGAGCATAAAAAATGTTCAGAAAGAGCGCGGTGGAGATTTCTTCACAATGATAGATATATTGTGCGAGACGGCGTCCGAGCTCTCCAGAACAAAGACGGGAGCGCTTATCGTGATAGAGAGAATAGAAAAGTTGAACGACGTAATAAGGACGGGCGTGGAGATAGACGCGAAAGTCAGCTCAGTATTGCTGAGAAATATTTTTTTCAATAAAGCGCCCCTGCATGACGGTGCGGTCGTCATAAAGGATAACCGGATCGCCGCCGCCGGATGCCTTCTGCAGTTGACTCACAGGTCGGATGTTGATCCGGATCTGGGAACAAGACATCGCGCGGCTATCGGGATGAGCGAAATAAGCGACGCCATCGTAATAGTGGTATCTGAGGAGACCGGTATCATTTCGGTAGCTCATAACAGGGAGCTCACAAGGGACTACACCTCAAAGACGCTTAAGACCTTCCTCGTAAATCAGATGGCAAACAATTTTATAACGGCAAGCGACTCGAAGGAAGACTCCCGCGCTGATCTTTCATAAATGTTTATTAGCAGAGCCGCGTTTTTGATCCTGATAAAAATTACATTTATGGTGTTTTGAATATGAAGAAGAGCAAAAGATTGTTCGGGATAAAATATTCCGATATTATAGCAATATTTATTTGCATAATACTGGCTTTCGTGATAAAATTCACGCTTTACCTTTTACCGTGAGTACTTCTTTAAAAGACAAAGAGAGCCGCAGTACCGTTATCATCGGAGGGATAAGGTCACATATACACGCGGATAAGGGAGAGGTATTTGCCAGGGCGCGGGCAATATTGAAAAACAGCGGGGATGTCGTTGATGGTGCGGCGTACAAGATCTTCCGACGTTCAGTGGACGCAAGAGACAAAAACAGGATATGCTTTTTGTATTCCGTAGCGGTCAGCGCTGAGTTTTCGGATGCGGAGCTTGCCGCGCTTACCGCCGCCGGCGCCGTCATACTGAATTCTGCGGCCCCGGTATTTGAGTTCGGTAATGAGACTATGAGCGGCCGCCCGGTAGTTGTCGGGAGCGGCCCTTGCGGTATTTTCGCCGCGCTGGTTCTGGCAGAGAACGGATACCGCCCGATCCTTATAGAGAGGGGCGGAGATATATCGGAGAGATTCGAAAAAGTCGAGCTTTTCAATAGGACGGGCATTCTCGATCCCGATACCAACATACAGTTCGGGGCCGGAGGAGCCGGAACATTTTCGGACGGAAAGCTTGTGACCAGGATAAACGATCCCGTGGCCGGTTATGTCATCTCGCGTTTTCACGAGTTCGGCGCGCGGGACGAGATACTTTATACGGCAAAACCGCATATAGGGACTGATTATCTTAGGGGCATAGTTTCAGGAATCCTGAATAGACTGACGGAGCTCGGTGCGGACGTATATTTTCATACCACATTGATCGGTGTAAAGTCATCCGGCGGAAAGGTATATTCCGCGGTAACAAATAAAGGCGAGATACCTTGCGGCGCTCTGATACTCGCTGTCGGCCACAGCGCGAGAGATACTTACGTTTCAATGATCAAGACGGGTCTCTGCATAGAGCCCAAGCCGTATTCCGTGGGTATGAGGATCGAACATCACAGGACGGACATAGACCGTGCGATGTACGGAAAATTTGCGGGCGATCCTGTGCTCGGGCATGCGGAGTACGCCCTTTCGCATAATACGAAACAGCGCGGTGTTTATACATTCTGTATGTGCCCGGGCGGGGAGGTCGTAGCTGCCGCCAGCGAGGCAGGCGGCGTCGTGGTCAACGGTATGAGCCGATTTGCGCGCGACGGAAAAAATTCAAACTCCGCTGTTGTATGCTCGATATTTCCCGAGGATTATGGCAATACTCCCATCGGTGCGATAGAATTTCAAAGGAAAATAGAAAAAGCGGCTTTTGTCGCCGGCGGTGAAGACTATTCTGCCCCTGCGGTCACGGTCGGGGATTTTCTCAATGGCCGAGCTATGACAGAGCCCTACGACGTTTTCCCGTCATACCGAGGCGGGAAATATAAAATAGTTTCACCGGACTTATATTTGCCGGCCCTCGTTCCAGGGGCGATCCGCGACGCGCTGTATGCGTTCGATCGCAAGATACGCGGCTTTGCCTCGGATGGAGCAGTGCTCACCGGTGCGGAGACAAGGACATCCGCTCCGATAAGGATCCTGAGATCAAAGACCGAGCGCACAGCTCTCGGGTATGAAAACTTATATCCTGCAGGCGAAGGGGCGGGATATGCCGGAGGTATAACAAGCGCGGCCACAGACGGGATACATACCGCGGCGGCGCTTATGAAAAAATACCGTGCGTTCTGAATTCGGTCAAAGTCACAGGTGCATACCTGTGAGCGGGGCGCATCAGCCAGTCCTGCGGTATTTTTAAGGATGTATTAAAATGGAAGGCGGAAAATTATTTTTCTGCATGTGGAAATATATAAAATGATCAGAAAAATCAAAAGCGGCAGGGACAAAAAATGGGTGCTAAAGGAGGAGTATTCAGAGGCACCGAAAGAGGTCTCTGATATCTCCGATGCGCTCGGACTTTGCTCTGTGGTGGCAAGGCTGCTCTATAACCGAGGCTATAAAACTCCGGAAAGCGCGCGAGAGTTCGTATATATGGAGACTGAGCTCCTATGCGATCCATTCGCTATGGCAGACGCCGACAAGGCATGCGACAGGATATCTGCGGCACTGCGCGACCATGAGAAAATAACAGTCTATGGCGATTATGATGTTGACGGAGTTACGGCGGTATGCACTTTGTATCTTTATCTTAAATCGCTCGGCGCAGACGTCGGTTACTACATACCGAACAGGGCGGGCGAAGGATACGGAGTATCGGTACAGGCAATAGATAATATAGCGCAGAACGGGACAAAACTGATAATTACTGTCGACACCGGTATCACTGCGAACGACGAGGTAATTTACGCTCGGGAAAAAGGAATAGATTTTATCGTAACGGATCACCATGAATGCAGGGGAAATATACCGGATGCCTGCGCGGTCATAAATCCGCACCGCCCGGACTGCACGTATCCTTTCAAGGAACTGGCGGGGGTCGGAGTAATATTCAAGCTGATCTCGGCATTTGAGGAAAAGAGAAGCGGAGACAGTAAGATCGAGTGCGCAAAGCGTATATTTGCGGAATATGCCGATCTTGTCGCCATAGGGACAATAGCGGACGTTATGCCGATCAAGAGCGAAAACCGCATAATAGTCAGCTATGGACTGAAGATGATAGAAAATTCGCCTCGGCCCGGGATAAGCGCCCTTATGGACGCGGCGTCGGGAAAGATACAGCGTGTTGAGACGGACGATAAAAAGATACAAAAAAAGCATAAGATAACTTCGGGCTATATCGGATATACGCTTGCTCCGCGGATAAATGCCGCCGGACGAGTAAGGAGCGCCGGGATCGCTGTAGAGCTTTTCCTCGCTGATACGTACGATAAAGCTATGTTTTATGCCTCGGAGCTGTGTGAGGCAAACCGGGAGAGACAAAATGAGGAGAATTCCATAATCGAAGAGGCGTACGCCAAGATCGAAAAGGAGCACGATTTTGAAAATGACCCGGTGATAGTTCTTGACGCGGATGACTGGCATAACGGAGTCATAGGGATCGTGTCCTCGAGAATAACCGAGAAATACTCGCTCCCGTCGATTTTGATCTCGTTTGAGGGGTGCGATCCGTTCGTTAAATCTCCGTATGATGTCGGAAAGGGCTCCGGCAGGAGCATAAAAGGTATGAACCTGGTAGATGCCCTTGTCCACTGCTCGGACAGGCTCATAAAGTTCGGAGGACATGAACTTGCGGCTGGGCTCAGCGTCAGGAGGATGGATCTCGATCTGTTCAAAAAAGAGATAAACGATTATGCGCGCTCTGTATTCAACGATGAGAATATGGTGCCTATCCTTGAGGCTGACTGCGAGATAGGATTTTCTGATATAACGATGACTCTGGCACAGCAGCTCCAGCTTTTGGAGCCGTACGGCGTTGAAAATCCCGTTCCCGTATTTTTGATGAGGGGCGTTACTGTCAACGAGATATACGGAGTCAGCGGCGGAAAACATACAAGACTTACGTTGAGCGATGGAACTAGGGAATTGTCGGCAATGTTTTTTTCCATGCCACCGTCCGGGCTGGATATCTATGTCGGAGATAAGGCTGATCTCATTTTTAACATTGATATCAACGAATGGAACGGCAGAAAAAACATACAGCTGATAGTCAGAGATATAAGAGTTGCGGAAGCGGAAACGCTGAAAACTGCGGATGAAAAGAAACAGTTCGAATATATCTGGAACGGCGGCGCCTTTTCTTGCGATGACGATGTCATACCTTCACGAGATGATTTCGCGGCGGTTTATAAGGTCATATATAATTCTCTCAGAAACGGTTTCGATTCTATGACGAACCGTTCTATACTCAACAGGGTGAGGTCCTCTGGACAGACGCTCGGTTATGTTAAGTTGAGGATAATAATAAAAGTTTTGAATGAGCTCAATATCGTCGACACCAAAGAGTTGAGCGACGATTGTTATATATTTAAGATACATACGAGAACTCAGAAAACAGATCTTGAAAAATCAAATCTGTTGAGAAGATTGAGGTCACAGCAGAGACAGGACAGATGAGTGCCGGAGATACGGCGCACGATATAAAGAGCGGTAGGTGTTACGATGGCAGAGACTTTAAGCAGACTTTTCGAAATAATCGATAAGAGCGGCAAAAATTATGACAGGGATAAAATACGCGCCGCCTTCGAATATGCGGACAATCTTCATAAAGGGCAGATGCGGCAGAGCGGAGAGGCGTATATAAGTCATCCGGTCGCGGTCGCAGAAATAGTCGCGGAGCTCGGCCTTGATACTGAATCTATCTGCGCCGCACTTTTGCACGATACGGTAGAAGACTGCTCAGACAAGACCAGCCTCGATCAGATACGGAAACTCTTTGGCGAAGAAGTGGCTTTGCTTGTGGACGGCGTGACCAAGATATTGCAGGTCCAGGTAGAGGACAAGGAAGAGGCGCATATCGAGAATATAAGAAAAATGCTCCTCGCCATGACCAAAGATATCCGCGTTATCTTCATAAAATTGTGCGACAGGCTCCATAATATGCGGACATTGTCTGCAAAAAAAGAGGGAAAGCAAAGAGAGATAGCTCTTGAAACAATGTACGTCTACGCCCCGCTTGCACATCGGCTCGGTATGCAGAAAATAAAGCAGGAGCTTGAAAATATCAGCCTTTCCTACCTTGACCCGATAGGTTATAAAGAGGTCTCGGATTCAATTGAAAAAAAGTACGGGCAGAACTATAATTTTATAGAAAACGCAAAACAGCAGATAGAGAATAAACTGAAGGAAAATAACATAGAGTACGAACTTGAGGGGCGCGTCAAATCGGTATATAGTCTTTACAGAAAGATGTATAACTTCAACAAGCCCTTTGACGAAATATATGACTTTTACGCTCTTCGCATAATCGTGGAGACAGAGCTGGAGTGCTATACTGTTTTGGGCCTTGTACACGAGATGTTCAACTCTGTGCCGGGAAGATTCAAGGATTATATATCGACTCCGAAACCGAATATGTACCGCTCGCTGCACACAACGGTCATAGGCCGCGACGGTATACCTTTCGAGATACAGATAAGGACCCGCGAGATGCACCAGATCGCGGAATATGGTATAGCGGCACACTGGAAATACAAGTCCGGCGAAAAGTCGGACGACAATATAGATGAAAAACTCCGCTGGATATCCAAGCTATTGGAATCCGACGAAAACACGCACGATCCGGATGAGTTCATGCGCTCTTTCAAAACGGATATTTTTCACGACGAGACTTTCGTGTTTACTCCTAAGGGAGACGTGATATCTCTGCCGCTCGGCTCAACGGTCATAGATTTTGCATATTCCATACACAGTGCTGTCGGAAACAAAATGGTCGGCGCAAAAATAAACGGCGTGATAGTGCCGATAGACCGCGTGCCGCAAAACGGAGAGATCGTTGAGATAATAACCTCTTCATCCTCCAAGGGACCGAGCCGTGACTGGCTCAAGATCGTCAAAACGGCAGAGGCCAAGAGCAAAATACGGCAGTGGTTCAAGAAGGAAAAACGCGATGAGAACATAGTCGTCGGCAGGGCCGAAGTCGAAAAGGAAGTAAAAAGGCTTGGCAAGCAGTACACCGATGCACAGATAACCGAGGCAGTTGCGAATGCCGCACAGCGAGTCGGCATAGCCGGCGTCGAAGACCTCTATAACACCATAGGCTATGGCGGGATATCTTTATCAAGGATAATGCCCAAGATAAAGGACGAGCTCGACAAAATGACGGTGCAGGAGACTCCTGTAAGCGAGACAGAGCAGCTCAAGATCTCCTCTGAACCTAAAAATTTGAAGAGGAGTAGCGGTATATTGATAGACGGCGAGGGCGGTTACCAGGTCAAATTTGCAAAATGCTGCAACCCGCTGCCCGGAGACCACATAGTCGGATTTGTCACAAAAGGATACGGCATTTCTATCCATAAGTCCGACTGCCCCAACGTCGTCAAGAGCAGGATGAACGCAGATAACCTCTCAAGGTGGGTAAGCGCCAAATGGGAAAAAGGCGAGAGCGATTCTGACAATACGCTGTATGAGGCACATATACAGATCTTCGTCAAGGACGAGATCGGTGTTCTTGCGCAGGTATCGCTGGCCCTTGCCGATATGAAGGTCTCAATACTTTCACTCAATACTCAGTCTATACCTAAGGCGTCGACAACTGTTTTGAATATCGCCGTGGGTTGCAAAAACGTAAATCACTTTAATTCTATCGTGTCAAAAATACGCTCGATCCCGGCTGTGCTTTCGGTCGAGCGGGGATTCGGACACTGAAAAACGGGGAATTGTATTTTATGGTCGCAGTAGTGCAGATCGTTGAGCGCGCGTCAGTGCGCGCTGACGGTGAAATAAGCGGAGAGATAGGCAGAGGGCTTTATGTTTTGCTAGGTGTCAGGGCAGGAGATACAGAGGCTGACGCTGAAGCGCTTGCCGCCAAAATCGTAAACCTCAGGATCTTTCCGGATGAGAACGGAAAGATGAATCTCTCGGTCAAGGATATATCCGGAGATGTGCTGGCTGTATCTAATTTTACTCTGCTCGCAGACTACTCTCACGGTAATCGGCCAAGTTATTTGGGAGCGGCAGCTCCGGCTCCCGCAAACAGCCTTTATGAAAAATTTACGGCGTGCGTATCTGAGCTTACCGGAAATGTTTGCCAAACAGGGGTCTTCGGCGCAGATATGAAGACGGATATGGTGACTGCCGGACCGGTGACGATAATAATGGATTCCGAAGTTCTCGTGAAGGGAGGAAAGCGCAAATGATACTTAATATTGACGGGAATATCAATCGCTATTACGCCCAGACTCTGTGCATGATATTTTTCCCGGGCGCTACATTCCCGGAGAACGAGGAACCAGGGACAGACGTTGCAGAAGTAGATATAAAGATCGAAAATGACGGCGAGAGAACTGTAACGGCATTTGCAAAGATAAAGCTGAACGATAAGCTGTGTGAAAGCAAAGAGAGCGTTTCAGACCCGGAGATAACCGGAGAGAGACTTACAAAGATAGCTGTCGGGCGGGCGCTGTACGCCGCTGGAAAAAGCATGTTCGGACATATACCTCCATGGGGGATACTCACCGGCGTCAGACCCTCAAAGATCGCAAGCGAGCTTTTGTATCAGGGAAAGGGAATAATACGGTCAAAACGGATACTCAGAGATGAGTATTTCGTCAATCCTCAGAAAGCGGCTCTCGCCGTCAGCGTTGCGTCGACAGAATGGAAAATTACGAAAAAAGTGCCGAGAGACTCCTGCTCTCTGTATATCGCGATACCTTTTTGTCCATCCAGATGCTCATATTGCAGTTTTGTTTCATATACTTCTAACAAGTTGCTTTCACTGATAGACGATTACCTCGAGATGCTTATAAAGGATCTGAGGAATATCACGGATATAATAAAAGAGACAGGATCCAAGCTGCTCACGGTCTATATAGGCGGAGGGACTCCCACTGTCTTAAATGAGTCGCAGCTTGAGCGCTTGCTTTCGGAGATAAATTCCTGCGTCGACGTTTCGTCGCTTGCGGAATTTACCATGGAAGCCGGCAGACCGGATACCATAACAATGGAAAAGCTGGCGACGGCTAAAAAATACGGTGTTACAAGGATAAGCGTGAATCCGCAAACTTTGAGTGACGATATACTCAAGGAGATAGGCAGACGCCATACTGTTGAGGATTTCTTTAACGCTTACAGGATAGCGGAAGAAAGCGGAATAAGAGATATAAATATAGATCTTATCGCGGGACTTCCGGGAGATGATTTCAAAAATTTTTCCTCCACGGTAGACCGGATAATAGAACTGGCTCCGTCAAATATAACAGTACATACTTTTTGTGTAAAGAAGGCAGCAGACGTACTAAAAAACAATAAGGACGTGTATTCGATATACGGCGGAGACGCCGCAAAATGCGTTGAATACTCGCAGATAAAGACAAAATTCGCGGGATATAAGCCATACTATATGTATCGGCAGAAAAACACTGTCGGAAATCTCGAAAACGTTGGATATTCCCGTGAAGGGCACGAGGGGCTTTACAATATTCTTATGATGGAGGAGATACACAGTATATTTGCTGTCGGGGCGGGTGCAGTTACCAAACTTGTAAAATACACCGGCGCCGGAATAAACGACAGGCGTATAGAAAGAATATTTACGCCGAAATATCCGTATGAATATTTAAGGGAAGCTGACGCTATAAGGCTTGGCGACGAGGAGTCCGGGAGGAAGCCGATACGGGAAAGAATCTTTGAATTTTACGGGAAAGGTCGGTAGATATGGAAAAGATCAAGACGGTATTTCACGGAGAAGACAAAAAACATGCATATGTAATGGGATGCGAGGAAAAGTACAGAAGTACGATATATTCCGCCGCGCGCCGGGTGGTTGCCTCAGGCGTCGGTCTGGTGACACTGCTCGGTCCTTCATGCTCTGGGAAGACCACATCTTCAGCTTTGCTAAGCAAGGTGCTTGCCGATAACGGAAAAAACGTTCATATAATTTCAATTGACGACTTTTATCGCGGAAGAGACGAGATAATCCGCTATGCTGAAGAGAACGGCTCAAAGCCGGATTTCGAATCTGCCGAATCTCTGGACCTTGAGACTCTAAGCAGTTCCCTCGGATCTATGCTGTCCGGCGGCGACGTGCTGGTACCGCGCTTCAGTTTCAAGAGCGGGATGCGCGTCGGAGAAAAGAAGATCAAGCGCAGCGATAATGATATTTTTATACTCGAGGGCATACAGGTCATGTATCCCGAAATAACCGCACTGTATGACAAGGACAAATGCTTTTCAGTCTCTATCAATGTCGCGTCATCCGCAGAAATAGACGGAAAAACGTTTCTGCCGGAAGATATCCGCCTGATGCGCAGAATAGTTCGGGATTATAATTTCAGAAGTGCATCTCCTGAATTCACGCTCAACAACTGGGAAAGTGTTCGTGAAAACGAGGAAAAAAGGATATATCCGTATATTGACAAATGCGATTTCAAAATAAATTCATATATGGGTTACGAAGTCAATATGATCAAGCCTTACATTTCATCTCTGCTTTCAGGCTTTGAGCGTGAGGAAAGATTTTACGACTTCGCAAAAGACACTCTTGATAAACTCAGACACGTTCCTGTGATCGAAAGCAAATATCTTCCGTACGATTCGCTGTTCAGGGAATTCCTCGGGTGACCGGTGAGGGGACGGGTAATATTTTAAAAAATCACTAATATACTTAATTGTATATCGGTGATTTTTTTATTGTGTATTGGAGGGCACGGATATGGGGGATACCTCGGGATACAGGGAGAGGAAAGTGCTTGGCGGAGCATTTATGCTTGCCGCGGCAGGGTTGGCTGTAAAAATACTCGGGCTCATATTCAAGGTGCCGCTCTCTCATTTGATAGACGATGAGGGGATGGGGTATTTCAATGCTGCATATACAATATATGCATCGGTTTATCTGATCGCGGTATCGGGGCTTCCGAGTTCGGTATCTATAATGACCAGCGAACTTTCCGGGCTCGGTCTGCACCGGGACAAGGAGAGAATGTTCAGGATCACACTTGGATTTTTTGCAAAGCTCGGTGCGGTGTGTACGCTGGCGATGGTGGCGTTCGCCCCTCTTCTTTCAGGTGCAATAGGGAACAGCAATGCCTCGTACGCCGTAGCGCTTGTGGCTCCGGCTGTTTTTTTCATTTCAGTTTCCTCGGTTTATCGCGGCTATCTTCAGGGAGAAAACAGAATGTCGCACGTTGCTGTATCACAGCTTATCGAGGCGGTGTTCAAGCTCGTTCTTGGTATAGCAGGTGTGATCATCGGTATAAAGCGCGGGCTTTCACTTCCGGTTACAGCCGCTCTGGGAGTTGTCGGGATAGCTGTAGGCTCAGCCGTATCAATGCTTTATCTTAAGATCTGCACAAATAAATACATATCAAATGAACGTATTGATGTCGCGGAAAAAAGTCGATTTTCCGACAGAGATATAAAGCGACGTTTACTGTCGCTTTGCCTTCCCGTATCACTTAGTGCGGGCGTAATGAGTATAACCAATATAATCGATCTTTCGTTCATGATGAATCGTTTGACGAACAGCGGCTTTTCCGAAAGCGAGGCGGCGGCGCTGTACGGCAATTATACTACACTGGCAGTTCCGATGCTGAATTTAACGGCTATTTTTATAGCTCCGATCTGTGCATCGGCTCTCCCTCTCCTTACAGAACTCCGGGCGCGCGGTATGACTGAAAAGTATGAGGCAAGTGCGCTTTCAACAATAAAGATAATAGCTTATATCTGCGTGCCGTTTGCACTGGGACTTGCGGCGTTCCCATATGAGATACTATCGATCATTTACAAGGACTCGAGTGCCAGCGTTGCTGCGCCTTTACTGGCGGCTCTGGCTCCTGCAGTTGTAATGCTGTCGCTTCTCTCAGTCACAAATGTTATATTGCAGTCTGCATCTCATCCGTCTATACCTCTTCTTGCAATGAGCATAGGCGCTGTTGCCAAATTGATATTCGGATTTTTTACAATTGGAGGAGAGAGCGGGATCGTTGGTGCGCCGCTTGGTACTGTCGTGTGTTATGCGGTAGCTCTGATCGTGAATATATATTGTATATATCGGTATCGCATCATAAAACTATCTGTCATATCGGCTGTGGTGAGACCGCTGGTATTTTCTTTGATTTCTGTATTCGGTTCAGCGTGGCTTATAAAACGCTTTTTCGATCTGCAGAGTGGAACTGTACATCTGATCGTGACGGCGGCGTTATCTGCGCTGATATATGCGGTTTTGTTGTTAGCATTTGACAAATTTTGGAGAATCAAGTTGGTCGAAATGTCAAAACGCACAAAAGTTGTCGAATAAATTATTAACAATACCTAATACTGTACGTTTTTTTTGCGTTTTTTTTTAAAAAAGTGTTGATATTATCTGGAATTTTAGGTATAATTTATTTATCATACAAAATTCGAAAGGATGTATAAACCAATGAATAAGACAGAACTCATAGCTGCTGTCGCTGATAGCGCTGATCTCAAGAAAAAAGATGCTGAGGCTGCAGTCAACGCAGTGATCAACGCGATCGTAGATGAGCTCAAGGCAGGAAATAAGGTACAGCTTGTCGGATTCGGCACCTTTGAGGTAAAGGAAAAGGCAGAGAGAGAGGGAAGAAATCCCCAGACTAAGGAGACAATAGTTATCCCTGCTTCTAAGCGTCCTGCGTTTTCTCCCAGCAAAGCAATGAAGGATGCAATAAACGGCTGAAATGCGACTTGACAAATATCTTAAGGTCTCCAGGATAATCAAGAGGCGCACGGTCGCCAATGAGGCGTGCGACGAGTCGCATGTCACAGTTAACGGCAGGCAGGCAAAGGCGTCTTATGATATCAAACCGGGGGATATTGTTGAGATAGCTTTCGGTACAAAAACGCTGAAGATCAGAGTTCTTGATGTGCGGGAAACCGTAAAAAAGACCGACGCATACGAAATGTATGAGGTCATTTCGGAGTGACCGTATCATATCCCGCAAAATCTCCGCATATTTTTCTTTATAGAAAAGTATGCGGAGGTTTTTTATGGAAGAGATCAGAAAGGCGGAAAGAGAACATAAAATAAGCGTTGCGAACAGGCAAAATGCCGTTCTTGAGGGAATATCGGAAACAGTTTTTATGGATGACAGAGAGGTGGTCGTTATCACTCCGTTCGGAAAGCTTACAGTTGAGGGAGAAAATCTTAAAGTCAGTGAATTTTCTGAGGGCAGCGGAAAAATGATACTTGAAGGCAAGATATCAGCAATGGTTTACAGCGGCGATACAGAAGGGAAACGCAGTATATTCGGCAGAAAAAAAGCCGATCGGTAATCATGTAACAGTCGGGCGCGTCTTTAAGGCGCGCCTTATAGGAGATTTTTGAGAATGATCTATATGTCCTTTTCGGATGAGCTGATAAAACTTTTGTTTTGTTTGCTTGCCGGGTGCGTATTGGGCTTTGCATACGACTCCGTTACGCTGGTATTCTGTATAATAAAAAATATAGTCATGATGCCTAAAAATATAGTTCAGCTGTCCCTCTCGCCCTCATTTTCAAAGGCGGGCGAGCGTATATCAGAATTGAAAATAAAACCGTCCGGCGCCTTAGGCATATTTTTTCGGGATTTTATATTTTTGATTTTCGGCTGCGTTTTTTTTAACATATTTATTTATGCATTTTATGACGGTGTAATAAGAGTTTTAAGTGTAATTGTTATTGTGGCGGTCTTTTTTATATACAGAAAAACTTTCGGCAGAGCGGCAACTTTCGGTGCAAAATACTTGTTTGAAAAGTTGTCCGTAACCGTAATGGCGTTGGCAGCATTTTTGCTTTGCCCTGTAAGTCGGACGATCAAAAAAATCGCAATGTTGATATCTATGCTCCTAAGCCGAACAGCCCGTTATATCGATATAATTCTCTACCGTATGCGTATAGAAGGTAAAAAAATGGGGGAAATGGACGAATTGATATCAAATTTACTAAAAAATAAACAAAAAACATAAAAAAAATAACACTTTGCTTGACAAAAATCCCCAGTTATGATAGAATTAGTATATATTAAAACTGTATCTTAATATGAAGTAAAGCTCACAATATATTTAACTCTTATTCTGCTTTTAACCTTATTCGACAGCGGATTTGTGCTAAAATTTAGGATAATGAAAAATATAAGGGGTGTGATGCATTTGGAAGAAAAAAACAATTTGCCCGTTTATTATTTCCACGAGGGCACAAATTACTCGGCTTACGAATATCTGGGATGCAATCTTACGCGCGACGGAGACAAATATATTTACTCGTTCAGAACATGGGCGCCTAATGCGCGAGCAGTGTCTCTTGTTTCCGAGTTTACGGACTGGGACAGAGGAATAGATCTGAAGAGGATATCCGCTAAAGGCGTTTGGGAGCTCATTTATTCGTCTGATACCGATCTTCGGTGCAAGGCTTATAAATTTCGTATCCTAACGCAGGATTCCAGAGTCCTTTACAAAGGAGACCCATACGCCCGCTTTTCCAAAAGCGGCTCTGACGGCGCGTCTTTGATAGCGCCGGACAGCAACTTTGAATGGGGTGATTCCGGTTGGTTCAAGCATCGTGCCGATACAGTATGCGTCCGGGACGGAGAGTATCTTGCGGCTCCGCTCAATATCTATGAGGTGCATCTCGGAAGTTTTTCCAGGCATGAAGACGGAAGTTTTCTGTCGTACCGTGAGCTTGCGGACGAGCTTGTTCCTTACGTCAAGTCAATGGGATATACACATATAGAGCTTCTTCCCGTTATGGAATTCCCGTTCGACGGATCCTGGGGATATCAGGTCTGCGCTCTCTATGCTCCGACCTCCCGATTCGGTGATCCTGACGACTTCAGGTATTTTGTCGACTCGATGCATCGCGCCGGCATAGGTGTCATACTGGACTGGGTACCGGCGCATTTCCCGAAAGACGGATGGGGCCTTTATGAATTTGACGGACAGCCTCTCTACGAGTATCAGGGGGACGACAGAAAAGAGTCCCGCTCTTGGGGCACGAGATTTTTTGACCTGGGCAGAGAAGAGGTGCAGTGCTTCCTTATATCCAACGCACTTTACTGGCTGGGAGAGTTCCATGCGGACGGGCTTCGGGTAGATGCGGTGTCCTCGATGCTGTATCTCGATTACGACCGCTCGCCGGGTGAATGGATACCCAACAAATACGGAGACAACCGTAATCTTGAGGCGATCGCTTTTTTGCAGAAGCTGAACAGCGCGGTATTTGCGAAGTTTCCAGACGCTTTGATGGTGGCTGAGGAGTCAACATCATTTGAAGGCGTGACGCATCCTGTCAGCGAAGGCGGACTCGGATTCAACTTGAAATGGAACATGGGTTGGGCCAACGATTTTTACAAGTATATCGCCCTTGATTCCGTATACAGAAAATATCATCACGATGCTCTTAATTTTCCGATAATGTATGCTTACCGAGAAAACTATATACTTCCGATCTCACACGACGAGGTCGTGCACGGAAAATGCTCATTCATAAACAAGATGAGCGGTACTTATGAGGAAAAGTTCCTCCAGGTCCGCGCATCACTGATGATGATGATGACATACCCAGGCAAAAAGCTCTTGTTTATGGGCACTGAGTACGGTCAATTCAGAGAGTGGAATTTCTCGGATTCTCTCGAATGGTTCATGCTCGATTATCCGATGCATTACGCTCTCAGGGAATATACCGCATCGCTCAACCGGTTTTACCTTGAAAATCCGGCGCTGTGGGAAAAGGACTTTGACCCGTCCGGTTTTACCTGGATATACCCAGATCTGAAAGAACAGAACCTTATAGCCTTCAGGCGCAATGCGATATGCGGCGACAGTCTTATAGTAGTGATAAGCTTTTCCGGCGCCGACAACAATGATTTCCGCCTTCCGGTCGGGGAATGCGAGAAAATATCGTTCGTATTTGATTCCAACGGCGCAGAAAGGGCGGATATCGTGCCGGAGCACGACGAAGGAGGTCGTTATATAAAATTCAATATCCCTAAATTTTCCGGCGTCATACTGAAAGAGATAAATACACAAGGAAATATAGAACTGTAAGGAGCTTCATTATGTTTTTCAAAAAAGAATGCATAGCAATGTTGCTTGCCGGAGGACAAGGCAGCAGACTCTATGACTTGACGCGGCATACGGCAAAGCCTGCGGTCAGCTTTGGCGGGAAGTATAAGATAATCGACTTTCCGCTTTCCAACTGTATCAATTCCGGAATAGATACGGTCGGCGTTCTCACTCAATATCAGCCTCTGGCGCTGAATGAGTATATAGGGAACGGCGCTCCTTGGGATCTCGACAGATTCAGGGGAGGACTTAACGTCCTTCCGCCGTATCAGGGCAGCAAGAGTTCTGACTGGTATAAGGGTACGGCAAATGCTATCTATCAAAATATAAATTTTATCAAGCAATATAATCCGGACTATGTACTGATCCTGTCCGGAGACCATATATACCGAATGGATTATTCTCAGATGCTCGAGTATCACAAGAGCCGCCAGGCAGCTTGCACGGTAGCTACGATAACTGTTCCTATGGAAGAGGCGAGCCGGTTCGGGATTTGCAATACTAACGCGGATGGCAGGATCTACGAGTTTGAAGAAAAGCCCAAAAAGCCCAAGAACAACCAGGCTTCTATGGGTATATATATATTCAATACCTCAACGCTTATCGATTATCTTGAAATAGATGAAAAAGATGAGAGCTCCTCAAATGATTTCGGAAAAAATGTGATCCCCAATCTTCTCGCAAACGGGGAAAAGCTGTATGCGTACACCTTTGAGGGTTACTGGAAAGACGTCGGAACGATATCCAGCCTTTGGGAGGCAAACATGGATCTTATCGGCGAGGATCCGGCGCTCAATCTGAGCAATACGGATTTCAGGATATATTCCCGTAATTCTGCGAGACCCCCTCAATTCATAGGAGAGGACGCTGTTATGTCGAACGCCATGATCTCCGAGGGATGCAGGATATTCGGGAGCGTGTACAATTCCATACTTTCGGGCGGTGTAATCATCGAGGAGGGTGCTGAGGTGCATGACTCGGTGATAATGGACGATGTAGTGATCAAGAAAAACGCAAAGGTTTACATGTCTATAATAGACAGCGACACTGTGATCCAAGAGGGCGTCACGGTAGGTGATCCTAAGGCAGATAAATACCATGTAACAGTTATAGCAAAAGGCAGTACGGTGGGTCCCGAAAAAAGCGGCGTAGCAATGGAGGGTAAAAAATGAGTACAGCAGGAATTATATTTTCAAGCCTTAACAATGATACCTTGACGCGTCTGACATCTGACCGTACAGTCGCGGCAATACCGTTTGCCTGCCGTTACCGTATAGTGGATTTCGGCCTTTCGAATATGGTCAACGCCAATATATCGAACATCAGCATAGTCGCTAACTATAATTATAGATCGCTTGTCGAGCACGTCGGAAGCGGAAAGGACTGGGATCTTGCGAGGCGCGCCGGAGGAATAAATTTTATTTCGCCGTATCAGTCTTCTCATTCCTCCAGCGCTAAGCTCTATTCCACAAGGCTTGAAGCTTTGAGAAATATGCAGGAGCATATAGCCGAGTTCAAGGAAGATAACGTGGTGCTCATGAGATGCGACGCTATACTGAATTTCGATCTTCAGGACGTGATACGCCAGCATGACAAGAGCGGCGCGGCGATCACCTTTGTTACAAAGAGGATAACTCCCGATTTTTCGGCAAAGATAAAACGGCTCATGTTCTCAACCGTGGCGGGAAAGATCACGGATATAGCGATGAGCAATACATATCTTTCGAAGAATCCCGAGCTCTCTCTTGATATCCTTGTTATGAAGACTGAGTATCTTAGAACAATAATCAGAGAGGCGGAGGGCTACAATTACAAGAGCCTTACCGAAATGCTGTTCCGTTCCCTCAGAAGCAGAGATTACCGCACATATCTGTATGACGGATACGTTGCATCCATAAGCAGCTTTTTGGACTATTACCGCGCAAGCATGGATATGGTCAACAATTGCGCGGCAAGAGAGTCGCTTTTAAATAAGCAATTCGCTCCGATATATACCAAGGTCCATAACTCGGCTCCTGTCATATACAAGGCAGGCTCACATGTAGAGAACTCTATGATCGCCGACGAGTGCGTAATCGAGGGCACCGTCATAAATTCTGTGCTGTTCAGAGGAGTCAAGGTAGAAAAAGGCGCAGTCGTCAAAAATTCCGTTCTCTTTTACGGCACGCATGTGGGGAGCGGTGCGAGAGTCAATTGCGTCGTAGCGGATAAAAACGTATATATAGGCGACGGGACGGCGGTCCTGTCGGGAAATGAAAACATACCGTTCTATATTCAGAAAGGCAGGCGTATCTGATGAACAAGATACTTTATGTCACCAGCGAGGCCGCTCCCTATGCGGCGAGCGGAGGGCTGGGGGACGTGATGGGCGCGCTTCCGATAGCTATAAAGAAGTGCTCTCCGGATACAGAAGTAGGAGTAATACTCCCGCTGTACAGTGCTTGTGAAAAGTACCGTAAGAAAATGAAAAAGGTCATCGATATTTCTTTCAAACTCTCCTGGAGAGATACGGGAGCATCGATATATTCTCTTAAAAACAGCGGAGTGACTTATTATTTCGTCGAAAATAATTATTATTTCAAGAGGAAGTCGCTCTACGGCGATTACGATGACGGGGAGAAATTCGCGTTTTTTTCGATGGCAGTCGTACAGTTCATGCTTCAGAGCGGAAATGTGCCTGATATTCTTCATGCCAACGATTGGCAGAGCGCGCTGTCGGTCGTATACCTGAAAACAGAATTTTCCTCTTATGAGGCTTTTAAGGATATAAAAACCGTATTTACAATACATAATATAGAGTATCAGGGTAAATACGATCCGTATATTCTCGGAGACGTATTTTCTCTTGACGCGAAGTATCTCGATATTATGAGATTCGGAAACTCCATAAACCTTCTTAAAGGCGCTCTCGTTACTTCGGATGCAATAACTACTGTAAGTCCGAATTATGCGTGTGAGTTAAGAAACAGCTTCTTCGCCTTTGGGCTTGAGAACATAATAAATATGTGCTGGGGCAAGATGAGCGGTGTCATAAACGGCATAGACTACAAGTACTTTTCACCGAAGAAGGGCGGAGATATCGCATATCCTTACGGAGTGATGGACGTATTTGAGGGGAAAAAGAAAAATAAAGCGGCGCTTCAGGAAGAGCTCGGACTCCCGGTGGCTACGGAAAAGCCGCTTATCTCCATGATAACCAGATTGACCTCCGGAAAGGGTGTAGACCTTGTTCTCCATATCCTTGACGAGTTGCTTGAGCTTGATGTTCAGTTCGTCATTCTCGGTACCGGAGACAAGAAATACGAGGAAATATTCTCCTCGATCTGTGCAAGGCATCCCGACAGGGCACGCGCTCTCATACGCTTTGACAGAGTTCTCTCGAAGAAGATATACGCCTCGTCGGATATTTTCCTTATGCCATCCAAGAGCGAGCCGTGCGGACTTGCCCAGATGATAGCGTGCTCTTACGGAACAATACCGATCGTCAGGGCCGTCGGCGGGCTGTATGACAGCATAATACCTTACGGTGCCAAGAACTCAAATGGCTTTGTCTTCAATAATTTCAACGCTCATGAGTTGCTTTTCAAGGTCAAAGATGCTCTGCATTTATATACTGATAAAGAAAAGGAATGGTGCAAACTTGTAAGGCGGGCTATGAGGTCGGATTTCTCATGGAAGAACTCCGCGGAGAAATATCTCGAAATATACAATAAACTTAACTAACAGAATGGATGTAATATGAAAACTAAACCCCAGGATAACCTTATCAGCGGGAAGAGACCCGCAATCTCTATCGGCGATCTGAAGGAAAGGATCGAGAGCAAGCTATACGCGAGGGGAATATCCGACCCTCAGTCTGCAACGACGGAGCAGCTGTACCATGCGTCCGTCAATGCGATGAAAGATATCCTTATCGAAAACAGAACAAATTTCGTGCGCAGATCCAGGGCGGCGGACAGCAAAAAGGTATGCTATTTATGCATGGAGTTTTTGATCGGCCGTTCGTTTAAAAACAATGCAAAAAATCTCGGCATATACGATGATCTTTGCACTATACTCAAGGATTACGGCACTACCTTTGACGACGTTTTCGATAATGAGGTGGATCCAGGTCTCGGTAACGGCGGACTCGGAAGGCTCGCCGCCTGCTTCATGGACTCACTGTCGGCGCTTGATTATGTAGCCAACGGCTATTCTCTCTGTTACGAAAACGGACTCTTTAAGCAAAAGCTTGTTGACGGAGAACAGGTCGAGCTTCCCGACGTTTGGATACCTAAAGGCGGAGCATGGCTCATCCCTAAGCCGGAAAAAAGCGTTTCCGTAAGATTCGGCGGAAGAGTACAGGAGGATTGGTCAAGCGGGGAGCTCCGTATAAACCATACAGAATTTGATGAGGTCAGGGCCGTTCCTTACGACCTTCTGATCCCGGGGACAGAAACAGACGCCGTCAACACCATAAGGCTTTGGCGCGCTAAGGACGTACAGAAATATACGTCTGATTTTTCTTCACAGGGTAAATATATAAAACATCTCAATGATACTAATAAAGCGGAAGAGATAACAAGGCAGCTCTATCCCCCGGATAATTACGACGAGGGGAAGCTCCTTCGTTTGACCCAGCAGTATTTCCTTGTATCCGCGTCTCTCCAGAGCATACTGAGCGATCATTTTGCCGCCTACGGCACGCTTGAAAGCTTTTCAGATAAGATAGCGATACACATTAACGATACCCACCCGGCTCTTTGCATACCGGAGCTCATGCGTATTCTTATGGACGTATATTCGTTTTCATGGGATCGCGCCTGGGAGATAGTTTGCAAAACGGTATCCTATACGAATCATACCGTCCTGCCAGAGGCTCTCGAGTGCTGGAGAATAGATCTTTTCAAGATGAAACTCCCGAGAATATATGCAATAGTCGAGGAGATAAACAAGCGCTTCTGCGCCGATCTTTGGGATCTTTATCCGGGTGACTGGGACCGCATCTCAAGAATGGCGATCGTTGCGTACGGTCAGGTCCGTATGGCAAATCTCAGTATAGTCGGTTCGCATACAGTAAACGGAGTTTCAAAGCTTCACAGCGATATACTCAAAAAGAACGTTTTCCATGACTTTTATAAAATGACGCCGTGGAAATTCACAAACGTTACGAACGGTGTAGTTCACAGACGCTGGCTCGCCTATTCCAATCCCGAGCTATGCTCCTTACTTGATGAATGCATCGGGCCGGAATACAGAGAAAATGCATCTCTTCTTGATAACTTCAAAAAGTTTGAGAATGATAAGTCGGTGCTGTCGCGCATAGGAGAAATCAAGCATTCCAATAAGATACGTTTCTCTGATTATGTAAAGGCAAAGACAGGAAAGGTCATTTCTCCTGAATCAATCTTCGACGTTCAGATCAAGAGAATGCATGAATATAAGCGTCAGCTCCTCAATGTCTTGAAGATACTCTCTCTTTATAATGAGATGCTTGAGAATCCGAATGCGGATATCCCGCCTCAGACCTTTATTTTCGGCTGCAAGGCGGCTCCGGGCTATGTAATGGCTAAAAAGCTCATAAAGTTGATATATTTTCTGGGTCAGGAGCTTGAAAACAATCCGCTAACCCGCGACAAGCTCAAGGTGCTGTTCATGGAGGAATACAACGTTTCTCTTGCAGAGATACTGATCCCCGCGGCCGATCTGTCGGAACAGATATCGCTTGCTGGCAAAGAGGCGAGCGGTACCGGAAACATGAAGCTGATGATGAACGGCGCGCTTACAATAGGGACGCTCGACGGCGCGAACGTTGAAATACTTGAGGCGGTAGGGCACGACAATATATATATTTTCGGGCTCAACACCTATGAAGTCGAGGAACTCTGGAGAAACGGATACGAGGCAAGAGAGTTCTATCATAATTCTGAAAAGATACGGAAAGTCATAGATCGTCTCAACTGTCCGATAGGAGGGGAGAATTTCTCGGAAATAGCCGATTATCTAATAAACGGCGGTTACAGCGTCGCCGATCCCTTTATGTGTCTGGCTGATTTTGATTCCTATCGTTGCTCTTATGATAAGGCTGTGCACAATTATTACGATAAGGATAACTGGAACAGACGTTCGCTCGTAAATATAGCGTCAAGCGGCGTATTTGCGTCCGACAACAGCATAAAAAAATATGCCGACGAGATATGGCACATAAAGCCTGTCAGGGGGTAAGCTTTGTACTGCGACAGATTCGTACCCTATTCTGCGCCGCAGGGCGGAGGCTCGATAGCTTTCGCCCTTGACGGTGAGTTAACTTTATCACGCGCGTTTGAGTGTGGAGATGAGCCTTTGCTCATTCTGGAAATTCCGCGCAGCGCTGGCGCTCATGACGTCTATTTTGAGGTAAAAGATGCGCACACCGGCGGAGTGCTGGCTTTCCCTATGGAATGGACCGGCTTGAAGGGATCTTTCGATCAGTACGGTATAAACGTATCGCATCCCGTAACACACGAGGGACTGTATTTTTTCCGATTTTTCTTTTTTACCTTTGACGGTCAAAAAATTTACGCCGCCAGAGAGTTCGGAAACCGCGTCGGATTTACTGAGGACTCCGGCGCGCCTTTTGCATTTCAGCTCTCATTTTCCGATTTCCGGTACAATGCGCCGCACTCCTTGAACGGAGGTATAATATATCATATTTTTGTAGATAGATTCCGCCGCGGCGGGGAAGTACCGATCAGAGAAGATGCGATCATGAATGAGGATTGGTACGGCGGTATACCGCAGTATCCTGAGCGACCGGGCGCGCATCTTGAAAATAATATGTTTTTCGGCGGAACGCTATACGGCATCATTGAAAAACTTGAATATCTTAAGTCGCTGAACGTCGGAGCGATATATCTCAGCCCTGTTTTCAAGGCGTATTCAAATCATAAATACGATACCGGGGACTATTTGACTGTTGACGAAATGTTCGGAGGCGATAAGGCGCTCGATCTCCTTATAGAGAAAGCGGGAGAGGCAGGGATACGCATAATTCTTGATGGGGTCTTCAATCATACCGGAGACGACAGCATATATTTCAATAAGTATTCCAAATATCCGTCTGTTGGAGCATATAATTCAAAAAAGTCGCCGTATTATGATTGGTATGAATTTATAAGATATCCGGATGAGTACTCCTGCTGGTGGGGTATTAAGATATTGCCGCGTATACACCCGGACAGACCCTCCTGCCGCAAATTCTTTGTGGGCAGGGACGGAGTCATAGCACATTATGCTAAAAAAGGTATCTGGGGTTTTAGACTTGACGTTGTTGACGAGCTGTCGGATAGCTTTGTATCCGATATAAAGCGCACACTCAACAGTTACGACAAGCGCTCGGTACTGTACGGCGAGGTATGGGAGGACGCCTCTAATAAGGTGGCATACGATAAACGCAAGCGCTATTATCTCGGCGAGGAACTGGACGGAGTTATGAATTATCCGCTCAGAAGCGGGATAATAGAATATATACGCGATAAAAAAACTGATAAATTAGTATATGCGCTTACTGAAGTCATGCCGAATATGCCAAAAAGGATCCGCGACGGGCAGATGAATCTGCTCGGGACTCATGACACGGTCAGAATTTTGACGGCTCTGGGCGGTGACAGCGCAAACGGTGTTCCTAACAGCGTTTTGGCGATCACCAGGATGAGCAGCGATAAATACGATGCAGCATGCAAAATGCTCAAATGCGCTTATATGATTTTGTCCGCTGTACCCGGAATACCAACGGTATATTACGGCGATGAGGCAGGGATGCAGGGATATTCCGACCCATTCAATCGCATGCCGTTCCCGTGGGGGCGCGAAAACACAGATCTTTTGGAGTTCTTTCGAAAGATCAACGCCTTCAGACGCGGAAAGAGAGCATTTGTTTTCGGCGAATTCAGGATACTGGAGCTCACGCCCGAAATACTCATTTTTGAGCGTCGCTACGGTAAATATTCCTATATCACTGCTGTCAACAACTCAAATTCTGAATGCTGTTTTACTTTCGGCAAAAGCATAAAAATAGAGATATCCACGCAAAAGCTGAAAAGTGGTACGTCCATTTCACTGGGCGGATCTGAAGCATTTATAGTAAAAACGGAAACAGAGGATAATTTCGTAAATTATATATTAAAATCAAGGCAGAAGCACAATTGAAATAAGGCAATCAACCGATCAATCAAAGGAAATACAAATGACGATAACACTCATAGGAATGCCGGCCAGCGGTAAAAGCACTGTAGGAAAACTTCTTGCAAAGGAACTTGGTATAAAATTTATAGACACAGATAATCTGATCGAGGAGCGCACCGGAAGACATCTTCAGGATATAATAAACAGCGACGGACTTGACCAGTTCAAACGTATTGAAGAGGATACACTGATGACCGTAACGGAGCAGGACGCCGTTATAGCCACCGGAGGAAGCGCCGTTTATTACGATAGGGCTATGGAGCATCTTAAGACCCTCGGCAAAGTGGTTTATCTCAAGGCGGAGCTTAAAACTATCGTAATAAGACTTGGTGATTTCAGCAAGCGGGGAATAGCTTTGAAGCCGGGTACCACCATAGCGGATCTTTACGATGAACGCATCCCGCTTTATGAAAAATATGCCGATATCACTGTGCCATGCGACAATATAGGCTATAAGCGGTCATGCCATTCAACCGTCAGAAAGATAATCGAGCTTGTTAGAGGCGGATCCAAGACGGTATCTCAGTCAGTTTGAATGAATAATACAAAAGCGGGACTCAGACATATGTCCGAGTATCCCGCTTTTGTTATCTGGTAAGCTTATATAGCGCTTTTTCAAGCATGTCGGCGTCTTTTTCTTCATTCAGAAATCCGACGCTTACACGAACGGTACCTTTTTCCGAGGTCCCGTATTTTTTGTGGGCCAACGGAGAGCAGTGCAAGCCGCTCCTTACGCATATTCCCATACCGTCAAGCTCAGATGCCACAAATGACGGATCCATATTCTTGATGTTAAAGGATATGACTCCGCTGTTGTTGTTATTGTAAAGTATGATTTTTGAATTGTCTCTGAGAGATGCATTTATGCGCTCTGAAAGTTTTTCTATCTTTTTTTGCACGTTTTCTATTCCGGCCGAACGCAAAAAATCTATGCCGGTGGAAAGGGAAACGATAGCAGGTGTCGGCAGTGTGCCGGCTTCGAGCCGCTCTGGCAGAAGATCCGGCATGGATGGGTTCATTGAATCGCTGCCGCTCCCTCCCTCAATGATCGTAGAGAGCGCATCCTTGCTCTTGAATATTGCAAAACCGCAGCCTTGTATCCCCAGCAGTCCCTTGTGGCCCGGAGCACAGAGAACGTCTACCGGAGTTTTTAAAAGGTCTATCGGAATGTGTCCCGCGCTCTGCGACGCGTCAAGCATGAATAAAAGCCCGTGTTTCCCGGCGATATCTGATATTGCTTTTATATCTGTTATATCTCCGAAAACGTTTGACACATGACTGGCTATTATCATTTTCGTATTTTTACGTATCAGCGGCGGGATGCTTTCGTACAGATCTTCACCGACCTTGAAAACAGAGAAACTTATATTTCTTTCCTGTATAAGAGCAGTGACGGGGCGCAGAACCGAGTTGTGCTCTATATCGCTGATTATAACGTGATCGCCGTTGCGAAGCAATCCTTTTATGGCAATATTGAGCGCATAGGTCGCGTTCATTGTGAAAACTACATTCTCCGGGCTCGGAAAATTGAAAAAGTCCGCGACATTCTCTCTGGCACTGTATATCGCCTCCGACGCCATGAATGACAGCCGGTGCTGAGAACGTCCCGGGTTTCCGCAGTATTCTTTAATGCATCTGTTATATTCTTTTATGACCGAAGCCGGCTTAGGAAAAGTCGTTGCGGCCTGATCAAGATAAATCATATATTCTCATCCTGATAGATCTCATATTCTATATTGTTTTCCCTCAGCACGCGCATGACGTCATAAAGTCTGTTCGCGCTGAACTCTATCCCGTATACGCATCCCCTCTTGCCGGTTCGGCTCCCGCTTATTTTTTTCATTGCGGTGGTAATGCCGGCGGCGCTGAGAATTTTTCGTGCCTTGATAGCGTATGTTACACTTCCAACAGTAACAAAACCAGTGTTCAAACGAGGCACTCCTTTCTCGCACGATAATAAAGCCGTGCAATAGTAGTTTATGCAATAAAAAAATTATAGTTAAAGTAAAAAAAGGCTTTTAATATAGACAATATCTGATGATTGTGTTATAATAAAACGTATAGAAAATAAGGTAGGCGAATGTGATCATGCTTGATGTAAAGCAGTTCCACGGCGGCGGTTTTTCCGCCAATACATATCTGGTAAGAGACCCCGCGAGCGGTGAAGCTATGGTTGTGGATCCGGCGTGCGATCCTAAGCTCATAGGGGTGACAGACGGTATCAGATACGTTTTTGTTACTCATGCGCACTTTGACCATATACTTTTTCTGGATCGTTTTGCAGCGCTGCCCGGCGTGACCGTACTGATAGGTGTGGGAGATGCCGCCGCGCTCAGAGATCCTTTGCTGAACGGTTTTTATCTGTTCCTAGGTGAGAAAAGAAGTTTTGATTGCAATTTTACCGCACTGCACGATGGAGACATTGTCAAGCTTGGCGATAATATTTTAAAAGTAATAGAGACTCCGGGGCATACTCCCGGATCAGTGTCACTTTACGGAGACGGAAAGCTGTTTTCAGGAGACCTTATTTTCTCTGGGGGAGGATACGGCAGGACCGATCTTCCGGGCGGAGATGAGTCGGCGATACATATATCGCTAAAAAAGATACTACGGTTGCCTGACGCATGTGAGATATATCCGGGGCATGGGGAGATCACTTCAGTAAGGCGTGAAAAGAGCTATATTATCTGATTAAAATAAGCATGGGCTGATCAAATGAAAGGATATTGAAATGGAAGAGATAAAGAGCAATTTTATACATGAGATAATAGATGCGGATCTGGCTGCAAATCCCTCTCTTAAGATCCATACGCGCTTTCCTCCTGAGCCGAACGGATATCTTCATATAGGCAGTGCAAAAGCAATATGGATAAACTATACTACCGCTAAAAAATACGGAGGACTTTTTAACCTAAGATACGACGACACAAACCCCGCCAAAGAGGATGATGAATATGTAAAAAGCATATATGAAGATCTTAAGTGGCTCGGCTGTGAGCCGAACGGAGGAGTGTTTTACGGCTCAGACTATTTCGATATCTGCTATAACTATGCAGTCAAACTTATAAAGGACGGTAAGGCGTATGTATGCGATCTGTCGGCGGATCAGATGCGAGAATACCGCGGAACTCTGACTGAGCCCGGGGTTAACAGCCCGTACCGCGACAGGAGCGTTGAGGAAAATCTTGAGCTTTTCGAGAGAATGAAGAACGGGGAATTCCCGGACGGAGCAAAGACTCTGCGAGCTAAGATAGATATGGCATCTCCAAATATAAATATGCGCGATCCGGCAATATACAGGATAGTTCATACCTCCCATCACCGCCAGGGTGATAAATGGTGTATATATCCGCTCTATGATTTTGCACATCCGATACAGGATGCGACCGAAGGTATAACTCATTCGCTCTGCTCCATAGAATTTGAAAACCACAGACCGCTTTATGATTGGGTCATAGACAATATCGGAGTTAAAAACAAGCCCCATCAGTATGAGTTCGCGCGCCTAAACGTAACTCACACCGTGATGTCTAAGAGGTATCTCCGCCAGCTTGTCGAGACAGGACTTGTGGACGGCTGGGACGACCCTAGGATGCCGACTCTTTGCGGGCTCAGACGCCGCGGATATTCTCCCAGTGCGATATTCGACTTTGTCTCCCGGGCAGGAGTTGCCAAAGCATACAGCGTCGTCGATTATGAACTGCTTGAGCATTGCATACGCGAGGAGCTCAACGAGAGCGCTCCGCGCCGCATCGCAGTTATAGATCCCGTAAAGGTCGTCATTACTAACTATCCTGAGGATAAGGTGGAGTATTTTGAACTTCCGAATAATCCTCAGCATGAGGAGGAAGGGAAGCGCAAACTCCGCTTCACTCGCCAGCTGTATATAGAGAGGAGCGATTTTTCAGAGGTTCCGCCTCCTAAATTCTTCCGCCTTAAACCGGGTGGTGAGGTTCGGCTAATGGGCGCTTATATAATCAAGTGTAATGATGTTGTCAAGGACAGTGCCGGGAATATTTCCGAGATACATTGTACATGCGATTTTGATACCGGCTGCGGCACGCCTGCAGACGGAAGAAAGGTCAAGGGGACTATACATTGGCTCTCCGCCGAATATTCAGAGGAGGCAACGGTCCGCCTCTACGACCATTTGTTTACTATCGAAAATGTCGCTGACATTCCGGAGGATAAGGGTTTTGATGACTATCTCAATCCGGATTCCGTCACGGTAGTGAACGGATGCCGTGTGGAGCCCTCTCTCCGAGACAGCATGCCCGGAGATAAATTCCAGTTTGTCAGGACCGGGTATTTTGTCAAAGACACAAAATATCCTAATACGTTCAACCGCATAGTTGGACTTAAGGACAGCTACGGAAAATGAAATTGACGGACAGAGCGCTTTTTCTGCTGTCGGTTCCGAAATGTATCGGATGCGGGGAACGGCTTTCCTTCGGACGATTTGTTTTGTGTCCGCGGTGCGAGCTTGAGTATCTTGCATATAAAGATGAACGCTGTCCGGATTGCGCTCAATATCTGAGAAACTGTACATGCCTTCCAAAATATCTGAACAGAAATCATATACACAAGCTTTATAAGGTATTCAGGTATTCCAGAAAATCGGGGTGCCCCGTTTCAAATAATCTGATTGCGGCGCTCAAACACGGAAACAATAAATACGTGAGTGCATTTTTGGCGGAAGAGCTCGCCGATGTGCTGCGCGGTAAATTCAGTGATCCGGATAAATGGATGATAGTATCCTTGCCAAGAAGCGCCGGTTCAATTATGAAATACGGATACGACCAGACTCGTCTGCTGTGCAAATATCTTTCGGCGGATATCGGAATAGAATATGTTCCAGTATTGCGGCGGGTGCGTGCAACGCGCGAGCAAAAGACGTTGACCGCACTTGAAAGACGCGAAAATGTAAAAAACGCATTTTGCGTTAAAGATACTGAGGCTGTCAGAGGCAAAAAGGTGATTTTGGTAGACGATGTTGTGACGAGCGGAGCAACAATGGCGAGCGCCGCGGAGACACTGCATGATGCGGGTGCCGCAAGGATAGTCGGCGCTGCGCCGTCTGTCGCCTTTTCAACAACGGTGCGTCGCATTTTCAGAGTAAAAAAGCGGGGAGGTTAGTGTTTAAGATAAATGAAAAGAAGTTTAAGTACATATGTGCGCCTCTTCTTTATAATGTTAAAACTCAGCGCATTTACCTTCGGCGGTGGCTATGTAATAATATCGCTTATGAAAAAGGAGTTCGTTGACCGCTATGGTTGGATCAGCGAAAAGGAAATGATAGATTATACAGCCATAGCGCAGTCATCGCCTGGCGCGATCGCCGTTAACGCCTCGATCCTTGTAGGTATAAAGATAGGCGGAGCGGCAGGGATGATCATATCGATCCTGGGTACAATAATCCCGCCTCTTGTAATACTGACGGCACTATCTTATATTTACGCTCAGTTCATTGAGATCGCCGCAGTGCGCTATATAATGCTCGGCATGCAGGCAGGAGTAGCCGCAGTGATATGCGATGTGGTCGTGTCTCTTGCGTGCTCTGTATGGCGGGAGAACAAATGGATCGCCGCTGTCACAGCTGTGATCTCCTTTATCCTTGTGGCGCTGCTATCGGTGAACGTGATGATAATAGTTGCGTTCTGTCTCTTGTTCGGTATTCTTCTGTACGGGAGAGGAGGCGGTAAGAAAAATGCTTCTTGACCTCTTCTGGGCGTTTTTGCAAATAGGTCTGTTTTCCATAGGCGGAGGATATGCCGCTCTGCCTTTGATACAGGAGCAGGTGATAAACAAATACGGTTGGATAACAATGTCAGAATTTACCGACCTGATAACGATATCACAGATGACCCCAGGACCTATAGCTATAAATTCAGCCAGCTTTATCGGCGCAAGAATGGCAGGTATACCCGGAGCGCTTGTCGCTACTGCCGGATGTATACTCCCGTCTTGCATAATAGTAATGACGATAGCCGCATTATATAAGAAATACAGCAATCTGAATGTTATAGACGGTGCGCTCAAAGGCTTGCGCCCCGCAGTTGTCGGTATGATAGCGGCGGCAGGGTATTCCATGATAGTCACCTCATGGTTTTCCGGCACTTCCTATGCATTTAAAGGGATAGACATAGCGGCTGTGTTGATCTTCTTCTGCGCATTTTTGCTCCTTAGGGTACTGAAACCTAACCCGATCGCGGTGATGTCGATGTCCGGGCTTGCCGGTCTGGCGGTATACGGATTTTACGGCAATGATAAAACTTGTTTCCTGACAGGGACGATACTTTTGATCTCCTCAATAATTGCTTTTGCGCTGTTTCGTATATTAAAAAAACGCGGCGGTGCCAGAGGCGGGACAGACGCTTGATTTTTTGGTGTGCAAACATCATAACTGTAAATAACAGCAAACCTATAATTAAAGACGTAAACCAAGTGTACAATAGAAATGGAAAAACAAAATGACGGCCGGGATATCCAGCCGTCATTTTTTATTTCAATGATGTTATCAGCCAAGCTTTGCGTAGTTGATCTTAACGCCGGGGCCCATAGTCGATGCTATGACACAGCTCTTTATATACTGGCCCTTTGTAGCTGCCGGCTTTGCCTTGATGACAGCGCCAAGCAGAGCATTGAAGTTCTCGGTGAGCTTTTCGGTACCGAAAGATGCCTTGCCGATGGGGCAGTGGATGATGTTGGTCTTGTCGAGACGATACTCGATCTTACCGGCCTTAGCCTCAGTTACAGCCTTTGCAACGTCGGGGGTAACGGTGCCGGCTTTCGGGTTAGGCATAAGTCCCTTAGGACCGAGGACCTTACCGAGACGTCCTATAACGCCCATCATATCGGGAGACGCGATAACGACGTCAAAATCGAACCAGTTTTCGCTCTGGATCTTTGTGACGTATTCCTCGGCTCCGACGTAATCTGCGCCTGCTGCGAGAGCGGCATCAGCTTTGTCACCGCGGGCGAATACGAGAGTCTTGATTTTCTTTCCGGTTCCGTTAGGAAGCACGATAGCGCCTCTGACCTGCTGATCAGCGTGGCGGGAATCGACGCCGAGTCTGATATGGACTTCGACTGTCTCGTCAAATTTGGCCTTTGCAGTCTGGCATACGAGATCCATAGCCTCTGCAGGGTCGTACATTTTTGTTTTATCGATAAGTTCGGTACTTGCTTTGTATTTCTTTCCCATTTTCATAACTCTGCTTCCTCCTTAGTCATCTACGACGGTAATGCCCATGCTGCGTGCCGTTCCGGCGATCATGCTCATAGCGGCTTCAATGGAAGCGGCGTTGAGGTCGGGCATTTTCTGCTCTGCGATTTTCCGGACCTGCTCTTTGGTTATAGATGCTACCTTGAGCTTGTTCGGGGTGGCGGAAGCGGACTCTATACCGCATGCCTTTTTGATAAGAACAGGAGCGGGAGGAGTCTTTGTTATAAATGTGAAGGAACGGTCTGCATAAACGGTTATGATGACCGGTATGATGAGACCGATATCATTCTTGGTCCTCTCGTTGAACTCTTTGGTGAAGTTAGGGATGGAAACTCCGTACTGACCGAGAGCGGGACCTACCGGCGGCTGAGGAGTAGCCTTTCCGGCGGGAAGCTGAAGCTTGATGTAACCTGTGATTTTCTTAGCCATTTCAATAACCTCCGAATGTGGTGAACGCTACGGGAGAATGAAGTAAAATTTTCTCCCTCCCACATTATGCTTCTGTTAGAAGCTGTTTTAATTTTGATCCGCGAGGCGGATATCTTTGGAATCGACAATGATAGGGATCTCGCGGCGTTCTGTCGACGCGAGGATCGTGACTTGCTTTTTGTCCTCTCCGATATCTATGAGGGTACCGCTGTATCCTTCAAAAATGCCGGATGCGACAATGACCTTGTCTCCGATCTTGAACTTGAATTCTTCGTTGACAACTTCGACGTTGAACATCTCGACTTCGGCGTCAGTGAGCGGCGTGGGCTCCGATCCGGGGCCGACAAAGCCGGTAACGCCCGTGATATTTCTGACCACGTGCCAGCTTTCGTCCGTCATAGTCATTTTAACGAGAACATAGCAGGGAAAGAGTTTGGATTCTACCTCTTTTTCCTGACCCTTATCGTCGGTTTCCTTAGTGATCTCCATAGGGATCTTCACATCGTAGATAAGATGGCCGAGGCCGCGGTTTTCTACGATCTTCTCTATGCTTGCCTTTACTTTGTTTTCGTAACCGGAATAAGTATGAGCAACATACCATCTGGGACCAAGGTTTTTTTCGTTTATATTACTCATTGCGGCTCCTTATTAGATCAACTTTGCGATAAAATCAGTGAGATAATAGAAGGTAGTGTCTACGATACCTATAACTATCCCGAATACCGCAACAGTCAGAACGACAAGAAGAGTACTTTTCTTGAGTTCACTTTTAGGGGTCCACACGACCTTTCCGAGCTCACTCTTATAGCCCCTGAAGAGATTCTTTATCCAAGCACCGAAGCGTTTGAATGCGTTCGGCTTTTTCTGAGTGGATTTCTGCTTTTTTCCGTCGGATGTCTTATCAGCTACGGGGGACGATACTTCCTCTGCCTCTGCGGAGACGTTTGCGGACTGCTCGAGCTGCTCCGCGCCGTTCTCCTCCATCTCCGGATTATTGTTGTTGATGTTTTCAGACATAATCAAAGAATCCTCTCCAAATTATTTTGTTTCTTTGTGCAAAGTATGTTTGCGGCAGAAACGGCAGTACTTGTTCATCTCAAGCCTGTCCGGATCGTTCTTCTTGTTTTTCATTGTGTCATAATTTCTCTGCTTGCATTCAGAACAAGCGAGCGTGATTTTGACTCTCATATATCGGCACCTCCTGATTAAATTTGGGTCTGACCCATTAAAATACCTCCCTCTAAGGCGGGATGCGCGCCGTCCCAAAAGCGCGCAAAAAAAGAACCCCGTCACGAGGTAAGGTAATTATATCATACTATTTATAGTATTGTCAATAGTTTTGTATGTATTTTTTTACTTTTTTATGATTATTTGATATAATTAGATCTAACTTCCGGAACCGGAAAATATTTAAGAAAATGTTTTAAATATATATTGGGCGATTCATTGAAAAGAAAACAGAATAAGCGGAATTTTATAGCTCAAAGTTGAAAAAGTGCGTCTTAAATGTTATAATAAAACAAGGCGGTGCAGTATCTGCCCGCCGTCTGTATGATTTGTTTGTAACTGTAGTTTTTTGAGGAGGTAAAATATGAGGATAGCAGTGCTGGATGCGGCTACGCTCGGGGAAGATATACAACTTGAAGAATTCTTTCCGTACGCCGATGTCATAAAATATCCGAATACTGCGCCGGAGGAAGTTCCGAAAAGGATAAAGGGCTTCGACGTCATAATAATAAACAAAATAAAAATAACCGGCGAAGTGCTCGATCAGGCAGACGCTCTGAAACTGATATGCGTAGCCGCTACAGGCTATGATAATATTGACCTTGCAGAATGCCGCAGACACGGCGTCGCGGTAGCTAATGTTCCGGGATATTCTTCCCACAGCGTCGCTCAGGTAACGGTGGCCACAGTTCTTTTTTTGTATAACAGGATCGAGTCGTACAGAAATTTCGTCATCAGCGGAGATTATTATGCCTCTAAGACGGCAAACAGACTGGTACCGCAGTACCGTGAAATATACGGAAAGACATGGGGGATCATAGGATACGGCGGTATCGGAAAAGAGGTTGCGAAGGCGGCTGAGGCGCTCGGATGCCGAGTGATAGTAAATAAAAGAGTACCTACGGCTGAGGCGGAATGCGTGGAGATAGATGAGCTCTGTCGAAGATCCGATATAATAAGCATCCATTGTCCGCTGACTCAAGATACACGCGGGCTCATAAGCAGGGAACGAATAGCGACTATGAAAGACGGAGTTGTGCTTGTAAATGAAGCGCGCGGGCTTGTCTTGGATGAGGAAGCTGTACGAGACGCTGTGCTGTCCGGAAAAATAGGCGGGTTCGGCTGTGATGTATATTCGACTGAGCCGTTTGGCCCGGATCATCCTTATGAATCGATCAAAGCCCTTGAAAACGTGCTGCTGACACCTCACATGGCATGGGGAGCTTATGAATCAAGAGTCAGGTGTTTCAAGATAATATCTGAGAACATTATCTCACATTTCAACGGCGGGAATAAAAACAGAGTCGATATAAACAAATGACTTCTGCCGCATTTTTTTACCTTATTCTCTATCTACAGTAATTACGCAGAACAGATTCGGATCGTATTGCGATACGCTTTCCGATATATTTTTTATTATTTCCTTGTCGCTCGCTTTGTACTCAAAAGGCGCAGATACATCAAAGATCAGGTTTGTGTGCGTCGTTCCCTTGACCATTCGGAAATCGTGTATTTTAAGGGACGGATCTACTGCCGTGACGATCGAGCAGACTACGGAGTGCATACGGTTTCTTTCTTCATCGTCAGTGACGATGGGATCCATATGTATCGTACATACGATATTGAGCTCTGACGCTATTCGCTTTTCTATATTGTCAATAACGTCGTGGGTCTCAAAAATATTGACAGAGCCGTCCACTTCAACGTGCAGTGAAGTGATAGTGTGTCCTGGTCCGTAATTATGGACCATTATATCGTGTATCCCGAGCACCTCAGGATATTCGTTTATGATCTTTTTCATCGAATCTATTATGTCGTCTACAGGTCCGTTGCCCAGCAGGTTCTTTTCGGTCTCTCCGAGTATTTTGACGCCGCTTATGATGATAAATATCGCAACGGCAAGTCCCATATAGCCGTCTATATTCACTCCGAAGAACCCGACGAGCAGTGTAGATATCAAAATAGAGAATGTTGAGATGACGTCGGATATGCTGTCAACAGATGTCGCTTTTATCACGGAGGAGGATATGGTCGTTCCTATTTTGCGGTAGAAAAAAGCGAGCCAGAGCTTTAGCAGTATGGAAGTGCAGAGCACAATTATCGCTATTATTATTTCTCTGCTGAAGCCGTTTTCCATAATTATTTCAGATGTTCGTATCTTGTTCCAGGATTCACCGATCAGCTCAAATCCCACCATTATGATCAGTATGGACACGATAAAGGATGCGATATATTCTATTCTTGCGTGTCCGTACGGATGTTCACGGTCGGCAGGCTTTGCCGAGAGTTTGAAACTTATAAATGAAATTATTGAAGATCCTGCGTCTGAGAGATTGTTTGTGGCATCTGCCGTTATCGCTATCGACCCGCAAAGACTGCCGACGATAAATTTGAACGCGGATAAAAATACGTTTACGCATATCCCGACCATGCTGGAGAGAGTACCGTAATTTTTTCTGACTGACGGAGACGAGGTGTTGTTCCGGTCTTTTACAAAAAGCCGCACTAGTAATTTTGTCATTTAATTGTCCTTTCGCCGCTTTACAAAGTGCGGCATTGAATATATAATATAGATATAGCAGAAACTATGCCGCTTGCGGCGCGGTCCTTCGGGACGGCTGTTCGGCTCATCAAACGGAGGTTCGCCGTTACGCGGCGGTATTTTGATGGAAAAAATATTTACGTACCATATCGGTCTTGACGATATCAGTTCACGCGAGCTAGAGAGGCTGGCGCTTTATTATATTGCGGATGCGAGGTCAAGATCTCTGTCGCTCTACCAATTTGAACTGAATGCTGTTGACAGCGTCCAATTGAACGGAGCCATTGCCAAGCTTGCCAGACTTTTTCATAGGCTTAAAAAAGAGGGGAAGCTCAGCGCATTTGTCCGTGCAGATGAGCTCGGAGGCGGCAGTACGGAGTCGGAATATCTGATAAACAGATTTCCGTATTTATCGGATCAGGTCGATCAGGACGCACCTGGCAGGGTACTGCTGCTTAATTGATGTATAGATATTTAAAAGGTTGCCCCTCGATCACGGGGGCAACCTTTTAAATATAATATGTAAAATCAATGCTGAGCTTCAAGATATTTTACAACGTCGCCGACAGTGACGAAATTGTGGAGATCCTCGTCGTCTATAACGATATTGAATTTTTCTTCGCAAAGCAGAATGAGATCGGCAAGCTCGAGTGAATTGATACCGAGGTCGCTTGCAAGCTCAGCTTCCATAGTAACATCGTCGGGTTCTACACGAAGTTCGTCTACAAGAAGCTTTTTTACATTCTCGAACATATCTTCCTCCTGAATACAGTAATATCAAAACTAACTGTTAGAATAAAGTGCATAATTAGGGCGTTCCAACTTACACGAGCAATATTTTACTACACAACAGTGGTTTTGTCAATAGTTATTATAAAAATAATTAACGACCTGTTTTTCAAAGTAAGTGCATTTTGTCTCAGGTCACAGCACCGGGCGTTTTTTACCGTTTGTTTGGGAGACGCAACTTGACATTGCCGATCAAATATGTTAGAATTTGATACGGAGAGGTCTTGCGCCTCTTTCGCTAAAATTTATAACAGTGAGGTGCTTTTATGTGGACATACATATGGCTTGCGGTAATACTGCTTGCCGTTTTATTCGAAGCTCTGACTGCGGAACTTGTATCGGTATGGTTTATTCCTGCGGCGCTCGTCGCAATGCTGCTTTCGATCTTTGAGAACATACCGCCGTACGTTCAGGTAATAGTATTTCTGGTTCTCGGTATAATAGGAGTGTTTTTGCTGAGACGGATCTTCAAAAACAAATTTTACGGATCTCCTCAAAAAACTAATATCGAGGCAATAATAGGTTCAAAATGCGTAGTAACTGAAAAGGTCGATAATCTCGCCGGATGCGGTCAGGCTAAATATAACGGACAGTACTGGGCCGCACGTTCTGTCAGTGACGATGTGACTCTTAATGAGGGCGATATCGTTACGGTCGTGGCGATAGAGGGCGTAAAGCTCATATGCCGCAAATGACTTCTTTCCTTCTACACAAAACCAATAAATAATATATAAAAGGAGAATGATATGAACTTTTCTCTGATCACGTGGCAGTCCGGGCTCATCTGGGCGTTTATAATCCTCATACTTGTAGTTCTGATCATCCTTATTGTAAATATCAAAATAGTTCCTCAGGCACATGCGTATGTTATAGAGCGTTTCGGCAGCTATCGCGAAACATGGACGACCGGTCTGCATGTGAAGCTCCCGTTTATAGAAGTTGTTGCGAAGAAACTGACTCTTATGGAGCAGGTAGCGGACTTCGAGCCGCAGCCGGTCATAACTAAGGATAATGTAAGGATCCAGATAGACACCGTCGTATTTTATCAGATAACGGATTGCAAGCTTTATGCATACGGAGTCACAAATCCTATCTTTGCTATTGAAAACCTCACCGCTACGACGCTGCGCAATATCATAGGCGAGCTCGATCTTGACCAGACGCTTACGTCAAGGGACGTTATAAATACAAGGATGCGTTCGATACTTGATGAGGCGACAGACCCATGGGGTATAAAGGTCAACAGAGTCGAACTGAAGAACATAATCCCGCCGAAAGAGATACAGGACGCGATGGAAAAGCAGATGAAGGCTGAGCGTGAGCGCAGGGAAGCGATACTTCGCGCAGAGGGCGAAAAGAACAGCGCGATACTTGTAGCAGAGGGAAAGAAACGCTCGATGATCCTTGAGGCAGAGGCGGATAAGGAAGCGGCAATACTTCGAGCCGACGCGCTGAGAGAGTCTAAGATACGGGAATCAGACGGAGAGGCAAAGGCCATAATCGCTATACAGCAAGCGACAGCCAAGGGTATCGAAATGATAAATAAGGCGGCGCCTTCAGACAGCGTTATAAAAATAAGATCTCTGGAGGCACTGGTGAAGCTGGCAGACGGACAGTCCACCAAGATAATAATACCCTCGGATATCCAGGGGCTTGCGGGAATAATAACTTCCGCTACTGAAATAGCAAAACAGTAAATCTACCGGAGATACCGGCGGGTACCGCAGAGATTTTTGCGGCACCCGCCGGTATCTGTCCGCTATGCAAGATCGGGCACAGTATAAATAATTTATCAAAATACTTGACAAAGTTCGAAGTATCTGTTATAATACCTTTTGTTGTCGAGCGTGTGCCTTTAGCTCAGCTGGATAGAGCAACTGCCTTCTAAGCAGTAGGTCGGGGGTTCGAGTCCCTCAAGGCACGCCACAGTGAAATGGTGGGATTAGCTCAGTTGGTAGCAGCGTCAGGTTGTGGCCCTGAACGTCGTCGGTTCGAGCCCGATATCTCACCCCATATTTAAAGCCCCGCATATGCGGGGCTTTTTCTTTGTATGATTTGAATGTGCCTTATTATATAGTTGCTGTGTGAGCTCTGCTTATCTCAATACCTTTATCGCCGGCAGTTAAAATAAGTTCTTCTCCCGGTAATACGTTGCCGGTAACTATTTCCTCACTTATTTTGTCCGATATATATTTTGATATAAGTCGTCTCAGCGGACGTGCGCCGAAAGATCTGGAACTTATTTTGTCTACGATGAATTCGGCGACTCCGCCCCCGATCATGATATCGAATCCGTTGTCCTTCATCTGCTCTGAAAGTCCCGATAGAAGAGAAGTACATATTTTTATCAGTGACTCTCGACTCAAAGGCTTAAAGAGAACTATCTCGTCTATACGATTTATGAATTCATTTTTAAAATGCGTTTTGAGTTCTTTTATGACCGCATTCTCGCCGGGGAGCTCTCCCTCAGCTCTGAGAAAGCCTGCGGAGTTACTGTCAAGGATCGTGTCTGATCCTATATTTGAAGTCATTATAATAATAGTATTTCTGAAATTGACACGACGGCCTCCGGAGTCAGTAAGATACCCGTCGTCCAGTATTTGCATCAATATATCCGGTATATCCGGATGTGCCTTCTCTATCTCGTCAAAAATCAGCAGGGAATACGGATGCCGCAGCACCTGTTCAGTCAGCATTCCGCCTTCTCCGTATCCTACATATCCCGGAGGGGAGCCTATCAGTTTGGAAACGCTGTGCTTTTCCATATATTCAGACATATCGAATTTTATTATATCACTTTTTCGGCCGAATATCTCTTCGGCAAGACATTTTGCCAGCTCGGTCTTTCCTACGCCGCTTTGACCTACGAATATAAATGACCCGATAGGGCGCTCGAGCGGCGACAGTCCGGCGCGATTTCTGATTATAGCATGAGCGACTGCGTTTATAGCCTCATCCTGACCTATTATCCTTTTTTTCAGCCTTTCCGCCAAAGTGGCAAGGGAAGAGGATTCGTCTTCTTCGATGGAGGATGACGGTATACCGGTCAGCTCTGTTATTATATCGCGTATCGCCTTTTCATCTATTTTTATCGGAGACGCTCCGTGATTTGATACCGCCTCAAGCTTTTCCAGCTCCTCTGTTGCGATGCGTTCATTCTCGTGCAGTTCCTCAGCCGTGCGAAAATCTTGAATTTTTACGGCGTTTTCTTTTTTTATTTCTATCTGCCGTATATTATTTCGCATATTTTTAATTTTTTGATCGTCATCAACATAAAATACTTTGCTTTTTGCACAAGCTTCGTCAATTATATCGATCGCTTTGTCCGGCAGATATCTGTCGTTTATATATCGCTCCGAGAGTTTAACTGCGCTTTCAAGAGCCTCATCTGTAAGAACAACGTTGTGATGCTTTTCGTAAAGCGGACGCAAGCCTTTTATTATCTCTATGCTTTCCTGACCGCTCGGTTCTTCAATATTCAGCGGCTGGAATCTTCGCTCGAGTGCCGAGTCTTTCTCGATATATTTTCTGTATTCGCTTATCGTAGTTGCACCTATAAGACGTATTTCACCGCGGGCAAGCGGCGGCTTGAGTATATTTGCCGCATCTATCGCCCCCTCTGCGCCTCCGGCTCCTACTATCGTGTGTATCTCATCAATAAAAAGTATGACGTTTTTGTCCTCGGATGCTTCACGAAGTACGTTTTTTATACGATCCTCAAAGTCTCCCCGATATTTTGCTCCCGCGACCATTGAGGATATGTCTATGGAAATTATCCTTTTTTCTTTGAGAGAGTCCGGAACATCGCCTTTGAATATCCTTTGTGACAGCCCCTCGACCACGGCAGTCTTTCCGACGCCTGCTTCTCCCACGAGACAAGGATTGTTTTTACTGCGCCTTGACAGTATCCTTATCAGCCTTTGCGTCTCTTTTTCACGGCCTATCACAGGGTCGAGTTTGCCGGCTGCGGCCAGAGCGGTAAGATCCTTGCCGTATACCGCGAGTGCGGAGGTTTTTGAGGGGGCTTCTTTTTTGACTGAAGTTTCACTTTTATCGAAAGAACGCAAAAAAGCTATGACGTCTTCCTTCATGTTTTCAGCCGAGGCACCTATATAAGCTATGATCTTTACTGCGACACAGCTTTTTTCCGAAAGCAATGCAAGCAGTAAATGTTCTGTGCCGATCTTAGGACTTCCGTATCTCAGAGAAATTATATGTGACTGTTCAAGTATATGTCGGGTCCTCGGCGTCATATCTTTGGCGCTCAGGATATTCTTTGTTCCTTGACCGGAAAATTCTTTGACTGTATCGAATATTTTTTCAAATGTCAGACCGTTTTTGGTTATTATATCTCTCGCGCATGAGAACTCCGCCGCGCACAGTCCCATGAGTATGTGCTCGCTTCCGATGTAGGTGTGACCAAGATCCTGCGCCGCATTGAGCGCTTCGCTCAGGGCGGCTTCCGCCCTGTCAGTGAATCTGCTGTTCATATTTTATCTCCGTTAGTTTTATTACTTTATATTATGACCGAATTAACAGAGATTTCTCACATTGAATGGATTTTCTTTCCCGATGTGCGGAAAATCAAAGATAGGTAGAATTTTTTATCGTGTTTCTTGAATTGAGCTCCCGGAACAGACTGTTGTAGGTTTGGATATCCGTGATACCGGTTTGGGGATAACCGAATATTTTTTGCATATATGCCACTGCATATGCGCTCCTGCGCGAGTAATAATTTCCGCTTGTTACTCTGCCTATATCCGGATAATAGTTCCTGAGGGACGTAAGGATAGAATTTATGATCGCTACGTCATCGCCGCTGTCACCGCTTTGAAAAGGGAAGCTGTCCCGATCGATCAGCTCAGTTTCTTCAGTCCTGCTTTTCTTTGCGGTCGTATACTGCGCGTACATAAGAGTAAAAGTTTCGTAGTTTACTTTTCCCGTCGGTTCAAGACCGTTGAGCTCCTGAAATTTTATAACTGTCTGCCGCGTCAGATCGCCGTATACTCCGTCTATGACAAGATGAGGAAGCTCCGGCTGTATGGCAGAGATCTCAAGTAAATATTTTTGTATCTCGCGTATCGCGGCTTTTTTATCTGTTACAGGGTACATAATACCTCCTATGATATTTCATAACCCGGATATTGTCCCTCATTTACGAGTGACGCAGTATAAAGGTCCTCGTATACGTTCGTGATAGCGTTCCAGGTAACGCTTGATACTGTACCCGGCGTACCGACTATGCCGAACAGGGACTGAAAGGCCTTGACGGCGGCGGTCGTTGCGGGACCGAAATCTCCGTCAGGAGTTATTTTCGGTATTGAAGTGTAAGTATCGGCAATGTAATTGAGATAATTTTGAAGCAGCCTCACATCGTCTCCGGTTATCCCCTCTCTGAGTATACGACCCGGGAAAGGCAAAACAGTTCCTTCGGTATATACCAGCGGCAGAGATTCGATCAGTCCGAGATATACGTTGTAGATAACGTCCCAGGTGTTACCGTCGACCTCGCCGTTTTGAGTAAGACCGTATGTTTGTTGAAATGAAAGGACAGAATTTTCCGTTGTGTCGCCGAATGAACCATCTACCGTTACCGGGGTAACAGTGGGTACGAAATCCGAAATATAGTCAAGAAAATGTTGCAGGACCAGGACCCCGAGTCCCTCATCACCTTTTTTGAGCTTTTCGCTGAATTGCTTGTCGATATCCTCAAGTGTGATCCCCTCTGAATTCAGATCATTTAGCCGCTTGACGGCATTATATACGAACTGTATCTCATACCATGTTACCCGTCCTACGATACCGTCGGGATCAAGTCCGAATATTTCCTGAAAGGCTTTTACGGCGTTTTCCGTTTCGATGCCGAATATACCATCGACAGGGTATATCTTTGGTATAGCCGGATAATTTTTTGATATGCGATTGAGCCGGATCTGGATCTGCCTTATCGAATTTCCGGCGGAACCGATAGAATAGCTGTTAGTAGGTGCACTTTCGGTTATACCACTCACCTCCGCATTGGTTACGATCTCTATATCGTCTCCGTAGTAATATTTAAGTATTTCAAAGGGTGTAAATCCTTGTTCTGCCAGATCCACGGTACCCCATTGAGACAGACCTTCACATGTTACGTTTATACCGTCACAGTACTGTGCAAACAGCGGTTCTATAAAGCCTGTGCGCCTGATATATGAATCATACAGATCATTGACGATCTCTGATATGTTTTCAAATATATCACGTCCGTATACGAAATACTGGTCATAAGCTGTGGAATTCGTTATGTCGAAATCATAGCCTTGACTTCGGTAGTACTCAGTGAAGATCCGGTTGAGTGCGAATGATGCCTGAGCATAAATGTTAGCTCTGATGGCGTTTTCCGGCCAGGTAGGGTATATCTCGCTGGAAGCAACGTTCTTTAAATAATAATCGTACGGCACAGTGACATTTTGGGCGTCTTCATCCGGAGCGCCCAGGTGGACTGTTATATTTGTAGGTATTACAGGATATAAGGGGCGCATGGCGGATCCTCACAATTCTTTGTTTTCCGACTCGACGATGTCAACATTGCCGCGAGGGTAATAGTTGGATGAGTCGTAAGGGGCTTTTCCTATAAGCACTATGGACTGGATCGATGATATTCCGGCAAATATCGGTATATTACTGGTGCTGTTTTCGTAATAGTCTTCCAGTATTACCTGCACATTGTATGTAGAGAACGGTACTTGTTCCGAATTCGGGCTCAGTGAGTAGCGTACAGGAGGCGCCGGAAGCTTAAGTTTCGGGGTTTTTCCGCTTCTGTCGGTCACGACGGAGTAAATTACGTCCTTGTTTGATTCATCATTGCCGCTGACTCGTACATTTGCTCCCTCGATAGGGATACTGCCCCCGGCGCCGAACACCCGTACCGTAAGGTAACCAAACGTCTCTGCCTCATTAGCTACGCTTTTTTCGATTTTCATCTGCTTTCTCCTTATGTTAGAGTTCTTGATTGGAGCGTGTGACAGACAGCACTTCGGCTGTCATCCACGACGATATTTTATTTCATATATGAACTTGACTTTTTCCGGATGCGGTTATATAATATTATATGTAAGTTAGCTTACGGCGTGATACAGGCTTAGTCAGGAAGAATTTATTTTTCCGGACGTAGAAATAACTGTATACTGATAATTAAATATTACGGAGTGTGAAGATGAAGGACGGATTGTACGGAGAGCTCAGTGTTGTCGGAATGCGCGGATGCGAGGATTTTGTATCCCAGGTAGACGCTTATCTCAGAGAGTGGCGCAGACACGGCGGGGATGAGACTTTCATCGCCGATGCATCATGCCCACGTTTCGGAAGCGGAGAGGGCAAGGGTCTTCTCCATCAGTCGATGAGAGGTCATGACGTATATATTATTTCCGACGTTTTTAATCATGGCGTCACATACAACATGTATGGACAGACCGTTCCCATGAGCCCGGATGATCATTTTCAGGATCTGAAGCGTATAATCGGAGCTATCGGCGGAAAGGCAAGGCGTATAAGTGTCGTTATGCCGATGCTGTATGAGGGCAGACAGCATAAGCGCTCCTCGCGCGAGTCTCTTGACTGCGCTCTTGCACTTCAGGAGCTCATAAATATGGGCGTTGAGAATTTCATTACCTTTGATGCGCATGATGCGCGCGTGCAGAACGCTATCCCCCTTAACGGTTTTGACAACGTCCGTTCGTCATATCAGATGATAAAAGCGCTCCTTCGCACATATCCCGATATGGTGATCGATCCCGACAATATGATGATAATTTCCCCGGATGAGGGCGGGATGTCAAAATGTATGTACTACTCCTCGGTCATGGGCATAGATCTTGGAATGTTTTATAAGCGCAGAGATTACTCTGTTATAATCAACGGAAAAAATCCTATCGTAGCGCATGAGTATCTGGGCCGTGACGTCAAGGATAAGGACGTCATCATAGTAGATGACATGATATCCTCCGGAGACAGTGTGATCGATGTAGCACAGCAGCTTAAAGAAAAAGGCGCGAGGAGGATATTCGTATTTGCGACTTTCGGTCTTTTCTGCAATGGTTTGGACAATATAGATAAGGCATATGAAGAGGGCGTGATAACCAAGATATTTACGACTAATCTTGTCTACCGGACGCCGGAGCTCCTCAAGAGAGAGTGGTATATCGAGGTCAATATGTGCAAATACGTCGCTTATATTATCGACACATTGAACCATGACGAGACGATAAGCCATCTGCTCGATCAGTCCAAGAAGATACATACGATCCTTGATAAGCACAGGATCGAACTTTCAAGATAAACAGCATTCCGGCGGAGCATGCCGCCGGTAATATATAGGGTATTCGTTTTTCCGCAGGGGCTGTGCGACTTTGCGCGTAACTCCTGCGGAATAGTTTTTATTGATAACAGCGAGGCAGATAATATGAAACTTACTCTTGAAGCGGATTATACACTCAGAATAGTCAGCGTACTTGCGACGCGCGGTGTTTTGACGGATGCAAAGAAAATATCTGAATCCACGGCGGTGACTCTGCGCTTTACGCTCAAAATACTTCACAAACTTGTGAAAGGCGGAGTTGCTGAGTCACATAAAGGAGTGAACGGCGGGTATAAGCTACGAATAGCTCCGGATAAAATCACGCTTAAAACCATAATAGAGCTGGTTGACGGGCCGATAGCTATTTCTCGTTGCCTGAATGATACAGAGGTGTGCAGCCTTAACGGAGTTGAAAAAAATTCCTGTGCTTTCCACCGTGCCTTTAAAAAGGTGAACGATGTTTTGGCTGAACAACTGGACGCGATAACTATCGCGGATATCATTTCGGACTCAAAAAATTAAAATCGCCTTATAATTGATCCTCTGCAAGGTAGAATAAACATTGCGGGAAAATAAATCGCAAAAAGCTGTTTTTGTCCGGAGGTGTACATGGATTATAAGAGGAAAAAAATTTCCGATGGTGAGTATGTAAATACTATATGTACAGATAAATTCAAAACGGCGGTTTTCACCGTCAAGTTTATTCTGCCGCTGTCGGAGAAGACCGCATCATATTATGCCCTCATACCGAATGTGCTGAAATGCGGTACAGCAGAACTGCCGACGATACGCGAGATTAGCAGACGACTTCAGGAGCTGTACGGCATGGAGCTTTTCAGCTCCTCAGTTAAGGTCGGCGATTATCAGTCCGTCTCATTTTCAATAGCAATGCTGGACAGCAAATACTCGATGGGCGATGGCGGAAATATAACCGAGCAGGCGATATCACTGCTTTCTTCAGTGATATTTTCTCCCTATACCGAAAACGGAGTTTTTTCTGCCGCTTATGTTGAGAGGGAAAAAAAGACGCTCATAGACAGCATACGCGCAACGAGGAATAACAAGAACTCATTTGCGGTGGAAAAATGCGTCGAGCATATGTTTGCTGGAGATCCTTTCTCGGTAAATCCGAAAGGCTGTGAAAAGATCATTGTCGGGATAGATCCGAAAACGCTTTTCTCGTATTACGAAAAGTTTCTCTCGGAGGCAAGGATAGAGGCGTTTTATATAGGCGCGGAGCCGCATGAAAAAATAGAAAAGATTTTTGCTGAAAAATTTCACTTTTCTGAAAGAAATTATTCCGCTCTCCCGGAGGTCAGGCGTAAGGCGGCAGTTAAGGTGAACGAGGCGCAGGAAGATGCGGCTGCAATTCAGGGGAAAATGGTCATGGGATTCGACCTGGGCTGTACATCTTATGATGCTATGTGCGATGCCGCACCATTGTTTATGGCGGTATTCAGTATGTCTCCGGTCTCCAAACTGTTTTTGAATGTACGGGAAAAGCTGAGCCTTTGCTATTACTGTCAAGGCGTACCTGAGTATTTAAAGGGCGTGCTAATCGTATCTTCAGGAATAGATAATACGAATTTTAAAGCGGCTAAGTCCGAGATACTCCGCCAGCTTGATGCGGTGAAAAGCGGTGATATCACAGACGAGGAGATGTTTTTCGCTAAGAAATCCCTGAACGATATATACAGGACTATAAACGACAGTCCGTTTTCAATTGAGAACTGGTGTTTCAACAGAGTGATCAGCGGAAAGTTTTATACTCCGGAGGAAAAGGCAGATGATATCATGAAAATGGATGCCGGTAAAGTCTCGGAATTTGCCCGCGGTATAAAGCTTGACACTGTGTTTTTCCTTAGGGGAGCAGGAACGTCCGGGCTTGAGGAGGAAAAAGATGAAGCGTGAATTTGAAATATATGAGAACGCTGTTTTAAATGAAAAATTCTACTCGCTCAAACACGAAAGCGGACTTACCGTCCAGGTATTTCCTAAGAAAATGTCTTCACTCTATGCGGTATACGCGGTGAAATTCGGTTCGGTCAACAACCGTTTTTCCGTCGGCGGAAAAGATTTTCGGATCCCCGACGGAGTTGCTCATTTTCTTGAGCATAAAATGTTTGAGGGTAAGAACGGAAAGAACGCATTTGAGCTTTATGCCGAATACGGCGCCAGCGCAAATGCCTACACATCTGCGCTTAATACTGCTTACCTTTTTTCTTCGGCAGAGGATCACGAGAAATGTCTCGGAGTACTTCTGGATTTCGTGAACGACCCGTATTTTACCGAAGAAAATATAAAAAAAGAGCAGGGGATAATATCGCAGGAGATCGGAATGTATGACGACAATCCGTTTTCAAGGCTTTATTATGCCACTCTGAAACTTCTTTATAAGAATCATCCGGTAAGAAACAATATTTGCGGAAGTGTAAGCTCAATATCGGAAATAACTCCTGAATTGCTTTACAATTGCTATAATGCATTTTACCGGCCGGAAAATATGGTGCTTTGCGTCTGCGGAGATATATCGCCTGAACGCGTTTTGGCAATAGTCGACGGGAAAGTCACGGCAAAGGCCGGGGATGCCGCTGTTCTGACGAGCCCGGATGAACCGGACGAAATAAACGAAAAGTACGCCGAACTTAAAATGGATATATCCAAACCGATGGTATCAATAGCGTTCAAGGACAACGATATACCGACAGGGGCAAAAAATGTGCTGAAACGCAGTTTATGTATGGAGATACTGTGTGAGCTGCTTTTCGGCAAGAGCAGTGCATTCTATGACAAAATGTATGCGGAAGGTCTTATTTCCTCCTCTTTTTCCGCCGAGTATATCGAATATACCGATTGCGGCAGTGTTATGATCTTTGACGAAAGCGGCGATGATAAAGCGCTTAAAGAGGCAGTGCTGTCTGAAGTAAAAAATGCAATTGGAAAGCCTTTCAGCAAGGATGATTTTGAGCGTGTCAGGCGCTCTCGCTATTCTGAAAGCGTGCGTTCTTTTGACAGCACTGACGACATAGCAAATGATATGATGCGTTCTTATTTCAGCGGTTATAATGTTTTTTTGGAGCCGGATATGCTTTCTGCCATAAAATATTCCGACGTTTTGGAATGTTTATCTGTTTTCAAAGAAGAAAATTGTGTGACAGCTAAAATTATACCTACTATGCAAAGGGGATGAATTTATGCTTAGGATTTCAAAGATCTCATTTCCCGGTCTCGGGATAAGCGAATTCAGCGTCAACAGTGTCGCCTTTACCGTTTTCGGTATAGATATCGCTTGGTATGCACTAATAATAACGTTCGGTATAATAGCCTGCTTTTTCTATGTAGTTTATATATCGAAAAATATAGGACTTACAAGCGACGATGTGCTGGATCTGCTCCTTTGGGCCGTTCCGTCAGGTGTTATAGGCGCGAGACTGTATTATGTGATCTTTTACGATCCGAGCGCCTTTTTATCTATAAAAGAACTTTTCAATATCCGCGGCGGAGGGCTTGCGATATATGGCGCAATAATCTTAGGTGCGCTCGGTGTATATATAGCCTGCCGTATAAAAAAGATAAAATATTTTGCCGTCGGAGATTGCATAGTTCCGGGAGTACTTCTTGCTCAGGGAATAGGCAGATGGGGCAATTTCATGAACGGAGAAGCATTCGGATATGAGACCGGATCCTGGATCAGAATGGGGTTAAATAATAATCTCACCGGTTACGCTACCATGTACGTGCATCCTACATTTTTGTACGAGTCTCTCTGGAACATAGCAGGATTTATTTTGATAACTGCGTTTTGGAAAAAGCGGAAATATGACGGTCAGATAGTTCTCGAGACCTTTGCATGGTACGGTTTCGGCAGATTTTTCATCGAGGGAATGAGAACGGACAGCCTTATGCTCGGCTCTCTGAGAATATCTCAGGTCGTCGGCATCGTGGCTTTTTTGCTCTGCGGAGCTGCACTGATATATTTTCTTGTGACTAAAAAAGAGGGAAAACTGTTTTTTAAGCAAAAGAAAGAGAAAAAGACGGGGGCTGATTGATATGGCGACTTTGATAGATGGAAAAAAAGTCTCTTCGGTCATACGTGAAGGGATAAAAAAACGTGTGAGACTTTATCGCAAAATGTTCAAAGGCAGCGTCCCCAATCTTACAGTAATAATCGTAGGAAATAATCCTGCATCTCAGACGTATGTCAGAAACAAGGCAAAAGCATTTGCCGAGTGCGGCATGAGATCATCGATAATAGCTATGCCCGAAGACATTTCGCAGACTGAGCTGATAAACAAAATATCCGAATTGAACGGTGATCCGGATGTAAACGGTATCCTGGTACAGCTACCTCTCCCGCCTCAGATAGAAGAAAGGGATGTTTTGTATTCGATTTCTCCGGAAAAGGATGTCGATTGCTTCCATCCCGTAAACGTCGGCAAGCTGGTAAACGGCAGCCACGACTTTCTTCCGTGTACACCGGCGGGTATAATGGAATTGTTGAGATATTACGGAATAGATCCCGCAGGCAAGAGATGCACTGTTGTTGGGCGGAGCAATATAGTAGGAAAACCGGTGTCGCTTCTGATGCTGGAAAAAAACGCTACCGTGACTATCTGCCATTCCAGGACGGTAAATATCTCTGAGATGACGGGTTCGGCGGACATACTTATTGCCGCCGTAGGGAGAGCCGGATTTATAAAGGCTGACATGATAAAAGAGGGAGCTGTCGTTATAGATGTAGGGATCAACAGAGGTCAGGACGGAAAACTGACCGGAGATGTCGCTTTTGCAGAGGTAGCGGAAAAGGCGTCGGCAATAACTCCTGTTCCCGGAGGAGTCGGCCCGATGACGATAACTATGCTTCTTATGAATACGATACGCGCCGCTTTGATACAGCATCGTCATTCAGGTCGTGTACAGAGGAGAAAGGGCGCTTCTTATACGATATCCGGATGACTTGGCGGTCAACTGGTCACATAAGATTTTCTTGGTCTGTCTTCAGCTTAAATAAAAATACAATTTTATATATCAAAAAATGTAAAAACTATTGACAAAAATGAAAATATAGTGTATACTGTATAAGAAATTTTGAGATATTTTATCTCTTTGCCAATTGCGAAGGGAGGGAAAAAATAGAATGGCAGAAATAAGGGTCAAGGAAAACGAGACTCTCGAGAGCGCGCTTCGCAGATTTAAGCGCTCTTGCGTGAAATCCGGATTCCTCACTGAGCTTCGTAAAAGAGAATATTACGAGAAGCCCAGCGTAAAGCGCAAGAAGAAATCTGAGGCAGCCAGAAAGCGCAAGTATAAGTAATAGCATAATGGCATAAAAGACCGCGATAGCGGTCTTTTTGTTTTGTATATGGATTTTTTATCAAATATATCGTTTTTTACCTCGGTTATTTTCTGACTCAAATAAGAAAATAAAAGTGTAAGGAAACGAGGTGAAAACATGAAAATAAAAAAAATATTTTTTTTGCCGCTTTTTTGTATCCTGATGCTATCTTTCACGCTTCAGTCATTCGGAAATGCCGGTGCGGCAAGCTGGTATATAAAGAGGAACGGCGGACGCCGTCCTGTACTTGATCCGTCACAGGAGATCATCCTTGAACACGGCGGGTATTATCTTGACCCTAAAGTCTCTGACGATTCCAGCGACCGTGTCATATACTTGACGTTCGATGCCGGATATGAAAACGGAAACATCGAAAAAATACTTGATGTGATGAAAGAGGAGGGGGTAAACGGCGCGTTTTTTGTGCTGTCCCATCTTATCGTAAAAAATACCGATCTTGTAAAACGCATGGCTGAGGATGGCAATCTCGTTTGCAATCATACTTGCTCGCACAAGGATATGACTAAATTCAGCAGGGAACAAATGACGGATGAACTGCGCCGGCTGGAGGATCTGTACCGTGAAAAGACCGGCTATGAGCTTGCAAAATATTACAGACCTCCGGAAGGCAAATACAGTGAGGAAAATCTTATTTGTGCGTCAGATGCTGGATATAAAACGGTTTTTTGGAGCTTTGCATATGCTGACTGGGATAACGAAAAACAGCCGGACCCTGATGCGGCTAAGACAAAAATACTGGAGAATACCCATAACGGAGAGATAATATTACTGCATCCGACGTCTGCCACAAATGCAGCTATACTCGGCGACCTTATCCGGGAGTGGAAGAAACTCGGGTACAGATTCGGGACTCTTGACGAGCTTTGACAGTTATGGGATACCGTCGTAATAAATCGTCCGCTATACTGTCTATTTTGTTGGTGCTCTCAGTATCCGCGTCATTTTCGATACGATCTGCGGCATTCATGCCGGTGTACAGATGCAATAATACCGAAAAGGCGATAGCGCTCACCTTCGACGATGGACCGCATCCTAAATATACTCCTCGGATACTCGATATCCTGGATAAATACGATATAAAGGCAACGTTCTTTTTTATAGGTCAAAATATCGTATATTACAGGGATACGGCGAAAATGGTATACGAGCGCGGACATGAAATAGGCAATCACACGTACGATCATACAATAATAAGCAAATGCAGTCCGGAAAAGGTAGAGGAGGAAATATCGGAAAACGACCGTATGATAACTTCGATAAACGGAATAGGATCTTCGCTTTTTCGGCCTCCTCAGGGATCGTATAGAAAAAGCGATCTTGATATCATAAACAAACTGGGTTACAGAACCGTGCTGTGGAGCCTGGATACCGAGGATTGGAAGCATACGTCTCCGGAGAGAATATACCGCTACGTAACCGGCAATATAAAAGATGGAGATATAATACTTTTTCACGATTATATTTCAGGCGAAAACACAACCATACCGGCGCTTGAAATTTTGATACCGGAACTTTTGCGTGAAGGCTATAGATTTGTGACGGTATCTGAATTGATAGCTCGTTCGGGATAATAAAAAAGCCGGGACAAAAAGTCCCGGCTTTTTTATCCGCGGTCGATCATGATCGGCTCGTCATCTTGCGGGCCGTCGTCCGTTTTGTTTTCATCCGCATAAGGATCTATCATTATCTTCTTGATCTCGAAGTAAGATGCATAGACCTTGATAAAAGCACAGTTTGAGAAAAGTACAAGCAGTGGCATTGCCACGCCGATCGGTACCAAAAAAGGCGTGCTGAACAGGAAAAGTACGTTCATAAATACGAGCAGAAATACACCTAAAACAGCACAGATGTTGCGTTTTAATCCTATCAGTGAAAATATCAGCGAATTCTTAAGAAGCTTGAAGATCGAAAGCTTAAATGTCACCATCTGGACATAGATGTAAAACCGCATGCTGAAATATATAAATCCTATGACGATATTGAACCAAAGGATGACTGAATAAATGAAGCCTGAATATTGAAACATCGAATAGATATTGAAAGGGATGAGCGCGCATATGATTATATCGAATATCCCGAACGGGAGCGCTTGTTTGTAGTTGCGTTTTATCGCATATATAAAATCGCTCCAGAGAAAAACAGGCTCACCGGCAGCAATATTTCTGAGAATATATGCAGTACCGACGTTTACAATCCCGAATGTAAAGACAGTAAGCGCGCTTATCGCGAGGAACGCGATAGTCACGGCGGACATTGCATAGGACGGTGTCTGTACCCCTTCAATGCCCAGAACGGCCAGCGACAGCGGCGAGAACTCACCGCTCGCAGTGATCGTAGCCGATATATTCTGGTAGAGAGATGACAGGGGTGACATATATTCTATTTTTGTGTAATCGGCAAGAGCCAATATGAGAAAGATGATCGGAAAATTTCCGAGCACCATCATTATATTGACAGTGACCAGCTTGCTGAAATTTGTTCTGTAAGTTATAAAGAATCGTTTGAGACCCGGGGGCAGATCGCTCTCTTCTTTAGTTATGCCTTTACCGACGCGTTGAGAGTCAAAAAGGCGAAACCTTTTTTTCTTTCTCGGTTCGGTATCGTTTTCGAAATCTTCCAAGTATCTGTACCTCGCGCTGAGATGAAGTTATTTAAATCATGGTAACATATTTTGAACGCAATTTCAATATCAAAACGTCACAATTCAAAATTATTTTAAAATTAAGTTGAAAAACAGAGCCGTCTTTGATAAAATATTTCTATAAAAAGCCGCTTTCCGGCAATTCAGAACAAGTGAGTTTTTCAAGATGAAAAGGGACAGGGTTTTGAAGATATTCCGGAACATTCCGGAAATTAAGACTGAGCGCCTTTTGCTCAGGCGCTTTTCTGTAAGCGACCATAACGATATGTACGAGTACGCATCAAATGATGAAGTAACGCGTTACCTGCTATGGGAACCTCATGAAAACGTCAGATATACGATACGATATATAAAATATGTGATAGCGAAATACCGTACCGGTGAGTTCTACGACTGGGCGATAACATTGCGTGAAAGCGGAAAAATGATCGGAACGTGCGGTTTTACATCATTTGATTTTTCAAATAAAAGCGGAGAGGTCGGATATGTGATAAATCCGGCATACCGAGGCCGCGGCATAGCGCCGGAAGCTCTGCGTGCGGTCATAAGATTTGGTTTCGAGGTCCTGGGACTTGAACGGATAGAGGCAAAATATATGGTTGGAAACGAGAGCAGTCGCCGTGTTATGGAAAAATGCGGAATGAGTTTTGAGGGGATAAAAAGAAGCGGAGTTTTTTCAAAGGGAATGATGAGAGATATAGGTGTCTGCGCTGTATTATATGGGGATCTTTATGAGTCATGACTCAATAATTTCATATTATCAATACCTCCGGAATATATTTTAACAAAACCGTCCGGAGGATTTTTTTATGAAAAAATTTATATGCATGATAATTGCACTTGCAGTAACTGTGAGCATGTTTTCTGTTTTCTTGTCGTATGCTGAGGGGGAGACCGAGGAAGGGCAGAATGTCTTTTCCGATGATGTTGATGCGACGTCTGCTATACTTATAGAGGCTGAGACCGGCACTGTGCTTTTTGAAAAGAATGCGGACGAACAGCTGCCGCCTGCGTCTGTGACCAAGGTAATGACTTTGCTGCTGGTAATGGAGGCGATAGACGAGGGAAAATTTGCTCTCACAGATCAGATATCCGTGAGCTCTTATGCTGCATCAATGGGAGGGAGTCAGGTGTATCTTAAGGAAGGCGAGAGCATGAGCGTCGAGGATCTCCTTAAATGTACGGTGATCTCGAGTGCAAATGACGCCGCAGTCGCACTTGCGGAGGCAGTGAGCGGCAGTGAAAGCGCTTTCATAGAAGCAATGAACCAGCGTGCCGATGAGCTCGGATTATCATGTAATTTTGAAAACGTTACCGGACTTGATGACGATACGGTAAATCATACCATGAGCGCCAGAGATATAGCGGTCATATCAGCCGAGCTGATTTCTCATGAAAAGATCCTGGATTACAGCTCAATATGGATGGATACTATACGAGACGGAGCTTTCACGCTTACGAATACTAACCGTCTTGTGAGGTTCTATAACGGCTGTAACGGCCTTAAGACGGGCTCTACCTCCAAGGCTAAGTTCTGTGTCAGCGCGACCGCAAAGCGCGACGGTATGCAGCTCATATGCGTCATAATGGGGGCGCCCACGAGAGACGTCAGAAATGAGACGGCGAAAACTCTTCTTGATTGGGGATTTGCTCAGTACGGACTTTATACAGCCGAAGAGACAGAGCTGGAGTATGCAGACGTTCTGGGAGGCGTAAAGGATAAGACAGCGCTTTATTCCTCAGAGTTTTCTAAAGTTCTGCCAAAGGGAGACGTAAAGAAGGTCGAGCTCCTGTACGAGATACCGGAAAGCATTGCGGCACCCGTAAAAAACGGAGATGTCGTAGGATGTGTTAAATACATGCTTAACGGAGAAGAGATAGGTAAGAGCGATATCTTCGTGCGTGAAGACATAGAAAAAATATCCTATGTAGAGATCTTTCTGAGAATGATAAAAGAAATGCTCGGTATCAGGTCGGAAGAATAAGAGCAGTGATTTGAAATTTGTTCTAAAAACCTTATCTTTTGTTCTGTAAATCGGTAAAAGCTCTTGAAAAAGTCAAGAGGTTGAGATATAATAAATTCAGGTACACTATACAGAAAAATACAGAACAGGAGAGATCGATATGGGATTGAAATTGACAGACACTTTTGTCAAGGGTTTTATAGGTAATGAGGAAGTCTCCTGCATGAAAGCGCAGGCTGAGACTGCGTATATGCAACTGATGCGCGGAGATTCTCAGGGCAACGATTATCTGGGCTGGGTGAAGCTCCCGGAAAATTACGACAAAGATGAATTTTCCAGAATAAAAATTGCGGCAGAAAAGATAAAAAAATCATGTGACGTATTTGTTGTGATAGGTATAGGCGGATCGTATCTCGGTGCCCGCGCCGCCATAGAATTTGTTAAATCGCCTATATACAACAATCTCAAGAAAGATACTCCCGATATATATTTTGCCGGAAACAACATATCCCCTACGGCTCTCTCGGAGCTTGTATCTATATGCGAGGGAAAGGACGTCTGCATCAACGTGATCTCTAAGTCCGGAACAACGACAGAGCCCGCAATAGCTTTCCGTGTATTCAAGTCCATGCTGGTAGATAAGTATGGAGAAGCCGAGGCAGTCAAGCGCATTTTCGTAACTACAGATAAGTGTCGCGGAACTCTCAAGGAGTTTTCGGATAAAGCCGGATATGAGACTTTTGTAGTGCCGGACGACGTGGGAGGCCGTTTCTCCGTCCTTACCGCCGTCGGACTTTTGCCGATAGCCGTTGCCGGAATCGATATAGATGCGATGATGAAAGGCGCGGCGGATGCAATGAATAAATACACCTCTTCCTCTTTCCTTGAGGAGAATGAGGCGCTCAAGTACGCCGTTCTCAGAAATATACTCTACAGGAAAGGCAAATGTACCGAGATCCTTGTAGGATATGAGCCATATGCACTGATGTTCAACGAATGGTGGAAACAGCTGTACGGCGAGAGTGAGGGCAAAGATAAGAAGGGTATATTCCCGGCATCGGTCGTATTTTCTACCGACCTTCATTCGCTCGGACAGTACATACAGGATGGGCAGAGAAATCTTTTTGAGACAGTTGTGAAGGTCTGCGATCCCGGAACAAGTTTCATTATACCTAACGATCCCGCCAATGTCGACGGACTTAACTTCATTGCCGGAAAAGACCTCGATTTTGTCAATAAAACCGCAATGCTCGCTACCCTTATGGCGCACAATGACGGCGGTGTTCCCAATATACTCATAGAGCTCGATGACAGAACGGCTTATTCCTTCGGATACATAGTTTATTTCTTCGAGTTCGCGTGCGGTGTCTCCGGCTACATGCTTGGCGTCAATCCTTTCAATCAGCCCGGTGTAGAGGCATATAAAAAGAATATGTTTGCCCTCCTTGGAAAACCCGGATATGAAAAAGAGGGAGAGGCACTCAGAAAAAGAGCCGGTATCTGATTTTTCCGCGCTGTGCTCTATTCACTAAAATTTATATTTTGGTCTTGATTTTTGCGTCCCTTTAGTGTATCATAGATATAGAACTACTCCAATTCATTAAACGTCAGGAGGATTTATACAAATGATAAAACTGTTTATTGGCAGCAAGGGCTCCGGAAAAACGAAGAATCTTATCGAAATGGTGAACAACGCATCTGCCACCAGTGACGGATCGGTCATCTGTATTGAAAAGGGCGATAAACTTAAGTTGGACGTTACATATAAGGCTCGTCTGATAGATACCGAATCATATCACGTCTCCTGCGCCGCCTCCCTTTACGGATTCATCGCCGGGATCTGCGCTTCTAATAACGATATTACAGATATTTTTGTTGATTCCGCGCTGAAAATATGCAATAACGACGTTGAGGAATTCAAGAAACTGCTTAAGAGGGTCGAGTCTCTGGACAATAGAATAAACTTCGTAATGACGGCATCTATAGCTGTCGAGGAGTGCCCGGACGAGATCAAGGCTTACGCTTAACAATAACTTTGCTCCCGCATAAAATATTATCGAGGCATTGATTTGCCTCGATAATTATTTTTTGGGAGAAGTTAACAATGCCAGAAAACAGAAATAATTCTTGCGGTCTCAATTTTGACGGGCGCGGGACAGTATGTATCGACACGCGCCGTGTTCTCGACTGCTGTCGCGACAGAGACTGCTTTGAGGATGTGAGAGTATTCCTTACTCCGTCGGGGCAGAGCATTCTTGACAGCGCTACATCGGTAAGGACCCGTTCGGCCAGGATAATTTGGACATATGTAGGAGTGAATGAGGTACCTTTCAACTGCGGCTTTTATCAGATAACTATTCGTTTTTACATCGATGTAGAAGTAGAGGCTTGCCTTGGTATAGGTAAGAGCGAGACCTTTAACGGTGTTGCGGCGATAGAAAAGACCGTGATACTGTACGGTGGAAGCGGCAACGCTACTACCTATTCCTCGGGTCCCGATAACAACTTCTGCAGTGTGCCCAATACTGATAACGTAAGCACTAACGATCCTGTCGCACTTGTCGAAACCGTTGATCCGATAGTACTAGGTACCAGGATCGTCGATTGCAGCTGCCCTTGTGGCGCCAGCGACTACGCTGAGATACCTCCGGTAGTGAGCAATCGTTTTGGTATGCAGCTCCAGCAGACTAATGACGGACTCAGGCTCTACATCTCTTTCGGTATATTCTCAGTCGTGAGAATAGAGCGTCCGGCACAGCTTCTCGTACAGGCAACTGATTACAGCGTTCCGGATAAAGAGTGCATCGTAACTGAGGAAGACAATCCGTGCGACGTATTCAGAACCATGCCTTTCCCGGTAAGCCGCTTTAAAGGAAGCTGCTGTAACGATCATCAGGATAACCGTCCTCCGCAGAAGCCAGGATGCGGTTGTGGCAGATAATTCAAATCTTAAATCCGATATTATCGGCGCAGGTGTCTGTATGATTTCTGTCGCTGAAAAACAAAAGCGGCTGTTTACAGCCGCTTTTTTACTTAATCTGCTGAATTATACTATCAAGTGCAACACTTTTAAGAAATAAAACACTCATATTGAATCCTGTGTTATAATGAAGTTACCACACAACAAATAACAAAAGGAGAATTCAATATGAGCTATACCCATTTTACC
>CALWTR010000015.1 GCA_944384525.1 uncultured Clostridia bacterium | reverse complement strand
TTCCATACAGATCAATGCCTTTCGACAATAATTATTTACATTTTATTTCTTTGCCCTTGCTGCTATATATATGCGTTCCGTCTTTTCATCCGGAGTGCCGAAGTTATGATCGGCATATATCCCCTCGATATCAAATCCCTCTTGGCGCAGTGCGGACGATATCTGCCTTATGCTGTACATCCGTTCCCTGCCGATGTCGGTAAATTTTCTGTAATATCCTCCGCGCTGTCTCTCAAAAAGAGTTATGTAAAAATCGCATATTTTCTTTTTGGGATTATAACAGTTCTCCCAAATACAAGTGACGTTTTTTTCATTGAAAACATAGCTTCTGTCCGCGTAAAGGTTTTCAAATTTATACTGCGTATTTACGTCAAACAGGAACAGCCCGTCCGGTACAAGATAATTATGGACAAGAGAAAAGCATGAGCGCATATCTCCCGGGGAAAGCAAATGATTTATCCCGTCCAGCGCGCATACAGTCGCCTCGACCGTTCCGTAAAGCTCAAATGAGCGCATATCCTGAAGCAACCAGAGTATACGGTCTCCGACTCCCTCCGTCTCCGCTTTTTCCCTCGCCACCGTCAGCATTTCCGGCGAGATATCCGCGCCTATCATATCATAGCCGCGCCTCGCCAGCTCTATGGTCACGGCTCCCGTTCCGCATCCGAGATCCAAAACGGATGATACTTTTCCGGCTCCCCCGGGAAAGAACTTGTCAAACACCGCCTCGGCAAAATCAGCCCAGCCAGAGTAATCTATATCCGAATTGAATATGTCGTAATATGAAGCCAGCAGTCCGTATATTCCCGCCATATCAGAGCCCTCCTCCCTCTTTTGTGAATCTGAGAGTCACCTCATCTGTACGGAGCCTGTCCGCCGCAAAAGCTTTTCTGAGCAGTTCAGCCGGGATGTAGTCATCGTATTTGTCATATGCCGGGCTTTCGGATGCGCGCACAAGGCTCATAGTATCTATGCCTTCGCGCTCTATTATCGCTCTCAGCGCCGCTGTAAGCGATTTGCCGCTGTCGCCCTTGGCCTTGAATGTTATATAACAGCAGCCCTCGCTTTCTATATCGCTTATCCCTAGCTCAGATGAATGTACCTGCATAAAGCGCCTGAGAGTTCGGAAGGAGCGGGTCCCGAGCCATGGGAAAAGAACATAAGAGGAACCGCCGAGAGATATGCACATATCCCGGTCCATATGAGTGGCTTGCGCCACATTTCTGGCGGCAGACAGCCTCTCCGCGGCGTTGGGACAGAGATATTTATATGTGTCTGAGCTGAAAAGTATTTCCCTTATCATGACCATTATACGGGTGTTTATTTCTCCGCTGTCACCCGGCCACGATATCTTCATCTTGCCCTCTACGCCCTTGACGTAAACCAGCTTTCTGGGGACATCGACTTCTTTCACTTCCCAGACTCTTCCGGCAAGCGCAAATCTGTCTCCTGCCGGAGGCGGCGAGGTGATAGTGCCTATCTCCTCCGACTCGCATCTCACGGTATAATCCTCACTGTCCTTGAATACCGCGTAAAATTTATAGCTGTTGATTATCCTCTCGCCCTGAAGCCCGACAATGAGCCCTTTGCGCTCGGTAAATTCAATATGATCGGAATTTATCATTGACAGTAACAGCTCGCGATAATCCTCTTTATCAAGGCGGGAAAACGGCGGCATCGATAGGATCCGCTCGGCAAGGTCGCGGGGAGACCGCTCGCCGCAGGAGGCGAGCACTGACAACGTCTGATGGAACGCAAGACTGAGCGGCATCCGCTTTATGCTAGGCGGCTCGATGAATCTCTCTCTGCCGTAGAGCTCCACTATAGCTATCCCTCTCAGCAATTCCCACGGTATGAGCTGAGGAAGCGGAGTATTCGGGAGCGGCATATCCTCACGGAAGACCAGCACCATCTCAGGAGGGTTCCCGCGCCTGCCCGATCTGCCCAGCCTCTGCAAAAAGCCCGACACCGTTGTTGGCGCACCCACCTGCGCCACCCTCTCCAGCCTTCCGATATCTATTCCGAGCTCCATTGTGACAGTTGCGCAAGTTACCGCATTTCTGGTCATATCGTCCTTCATCTTGGCCTCGGCATCCTCTCTCAGAGACGCGGAAAGATTGCCGTGATGTATGAGGAATATATCCTCGTCTCCCCTTGCCGCCGCGATCTGCCGGAGCGTAGCGGTGACATATTCAGTCTCCTCTCTCGAATTTGAGAAGACCAGTGCTTTTCTGTCCTTAACGGCATCGTAAAGGAACTCATAACCAGGATCGAGTACAGCTTTTCCGCCTCTGTCCTTGCCCGAGGCGATCTCATTTGCCCCGAGGCTCTGCCGTTCATTCGGGTCCTGAATATAAAAATGCTCCATCGCAAGCCGCCAGTGCACGTCCGTGCGGGAAGCCGGAGAAAAGTAAGTATTCCTGCCGCTTCCTGCTCCGAGCCATTCCGCCGCTACGGAAAGATCGCCGAGCGTCGCGCTGAGACCTATCCTTCGCGGAGAGTACGACAGCAGGCGCTGGAGCCGGAAAAGCTGACAGAGCACCTGATTTCCCCGGTCGGTACCTATCATAGTGTGTATCTCGTCTATCACAACATATCTCAGATCACCGAAGACCCTGGGGATATCGTTGGAACGGTTTATTATCATGCTCTCAAGGCTCTCCGGGGTTATCTGCAGTATCCCGCGCGGCTGCTTGAGGAGCCGGCTTTTATGCGAAGCTCCTACATCTCCATGCCAGTGAAAAACCGGTATATCGCATTCCTCCAGCAGTTCCTCTATCCTGCCGAACTGATCGTTGATAAGGCTTTTGAGAGGTGCGATATACAGAACGCTTACGCCGTCCCTGACGGACGGTTTTTCGCAGAGCTCTGTAAGTATGGGAAAAAATGCAGCCTCTGTCTTTCCGGAGGCAGTCGAAGAGGAGAGCAAAAGATTGTCCTCGCTCTCAAATATGACCTTTGCCGCGACCGTCTGTATCTCGCGGAGCTCGCTCCAGCCGCGTCTGTAAATATATTCCTTTATGAAATCCGGAAACCTGGCAAAAAGTCTGTCCGCCTCAGTCATTATTCTTTATTCTCTCCCGCGGCAAAGCCGCTCACACATTTTTGTTGTCTGCCGTAATATCACAGCACCGGCGCGCCTGCAAACGGCACAGCCCGATGAGGATCACACAAATTCTGGATCTCCGACGAACAAAAGCACGATTTTGTAAATTATTGTTTATATTTTTTAAATATCTATATCGCTGAGCGTAAAATGAGATACATGCGCATCTCTCATATCTCCGCGATTGACAGGACCTTCTCCTATCTCATCGGCCTGCCTGCCGCGGCGCGCCTCAGTGAGCGACTCAAAGGTCGCATCCGGGTTGTCGCGCAGAAGATTGAGGAGCGACAGATAATCGCGTATTATTTCACGCGGGGTCACAAGTTCGTCCGCTCCCGCCCTTGATAGCTCTTCGTTCAGGAATTTGAGCTGCTGCTCTTCCGTGAGCCGCTCCTCTCTTCCCTCGCTCTGAGCGTACAGCTTTGTGAGCCTCTTGATCAACGCAAAAAGCTCATTATCCGAAAGTCGCCTAAGCCTTATGACCGGCGACGAGAGGTTCCTGTAACCGGCGGAATAGTATTTTGAATCCTCAAGGCGCGACTTCAGTGCGTCATAGCTGTAGAGCCCGCGTTTAGAGTCTTCAAGGAACTGCGGAGTGCCTCCGAAAATAAAGCCGATGTGCTCTGCTTTTCCCTGAAGTGTGTCGTTGAATATCGACAGTATTTTTTCGTAGTTAGCCTCACGGGATATCCTGTTTGTTATCTTATAAAGATCTATGCACTCGTCTATATAAACGATAAGCCCGCTGTACCCGAGCTTTACGGACAGATCTGCGAAAAGCTTTATGAAATCATACCAGTTCTCATCGGTAATTACCGTGCTGACCTGAAAGCCGAGCGCGTTTTTCGCCTCTGTCTTTCCGGAGAATTCTCCGCGGAGCCATTTGAGGCACGCGCTCTTTCTGTCATCATCCCCTTCGACCAGCGCAGAATAATATTCCGCAAAAACGCGGGAAAAGTCAAATCCTCCTACCCCGTCCTCTATATCCGCCAGATCCTTGTATACCCTTTTTCTTATCTCGTCGGCAAATGCAGGGGAGTCCGGAAGGATATTTTCCTCCGCGAGCGCCGCCCTCAGACGGACGAAATGCCTCGACAGCACTATCGGCAGAGCTCCTCCGTCCGGAGAAGACTTGCTCGCAAGATTGCGTATCAGTTCCCTGTAAGTAGCAAGTCCGGCTCCCTTTCCGCCGGAAAGCCGGCGCTCCGGGGACAGATCGGCATCGGCGCAGAGAAAACCGCGTTCGAGAGCATATCCCCTGATAAGCTGCATGAGAAAGCTTTTTCCGCTGCCGTATCGTCCTATAAGGAACCTGGCAAAGGCGCCGCCCTCCGCAACATGCGAGAGATTTCCGAGAAGAGAATCTATCTCGTCCCGCCTGCCTATGGCTATATAAGGCGCTCCCGTTCTCGGGACCACCCCGGACGCAAGGCTCAGGAGCAGATTGGAAAGTATCTGCTTCGGCACTCTCATCTCCTGATTGTCTGTAACCAATTCTTTACATCCTCCATGTATTCTTCGACCGGGGCGAAATACTCTCCGGACATTTTTATCACTGTATCAAAGATGACGGCGTCCGAAAACGCCTCATTTACATCATCCATCACCGTCTCCGGGAACAGCCCGGCGGCCTCGCAGGCGTCTGAAAAATCGGCTCCTTTGAGGAAGACCGACTCAAGTATACCGATGCGCGCCTCTCCAAGGCCAAGATCATCAGAAACCGCCGTTTCCGATGCTTCGCCGGTACTTTCGGGCTCTGTCGCTTCCGGAACAGAAGTACCCAGGGCACGCTCATCCGAAGCTTTCGGCTCATCAGCGACAGGCTCATCCGGCTCCTCGTCGGTAAGGTCGCGCGTGACCCCCCAGGACTCAAACTCTATCCTGCTTGCATCCTCCGGGGAGATACCGATGCTCTCGGGCTCGTACTTGAGCTCGTATGCAGGTCTGTTCCTCTCCTCCTCAGCACGTCTTGCCGCGCCCTCTATCAGACTGAAATACGAATCTATTTCGCCGCGTATATCCTCCGGTAGTTCTCTTACCGATATCCGGCTCTTTACACGTATCTGCGCACGTATCTTATTCTCGATATATCTCATGCAGTCAGTGACTGTGCTCTTCAGCCTTTCGGAATGCCGGAAGGAACAGTACTCGATTTCCAGTCTCGCTTTTATGTTATGCGTACACAGCGATCCGGAGAACGCCTCCTTTGTAATGAAAGATACAGCGGAGCTGTCGGAGAATAAATCTCCACGTCTGAAAAGCAATGAAAACACACGCTCCATCGCTCCGTTGAAACGCTCAGTGATAAGAGGAGCGTTCTCGTCTGTGAAGTATTTTCCCTCCCGGTATCTGTAATCTGAAAGCAGTGATATAAGCATGTCCGTTTTAATATCCTCTGCCCTCTCCGCGTTGCCGAGATAAAATTCTTTTATATCTGCGTAGCGAAGCACTGAATCCAGCGCGTCCCCGAGCAAGTCTGACGGCGCAGGAAGACGATGTACCATACAATAATCCTGTATCCATACAGCCATGAATTTGTCGGTCTTCGGTAGCTCGCCTCGGTAATGTATCCAAACATCGCACAGAAGGCGAACCCCCTCCTCCGGAGGGATATAATCCGGAAGATTCAGTACCTCATAGACATAAAGCCAGAAATAACAGTAATCGCATTTTATATATCTTCCTGCCCTCAGCTCTCCCCGCCAGTAAAAATAATACTGTCTCTGCGCCGCGGTGAGCTGTGAATACTGCGGTATATATGAGAAAAACGGAACGTAGTTGCATTTAGGGGCGCTTATCCCGAAGCAGGTGACCGCATTTTTACGGAACTGCTCGTAAAAACTGTAATGGCTCTTGTATTTTCTGACGGTTATCTTTTTGATAAAAGCGTTCCCCTCCGGCGAGTAAGAAAAACTCTCTCCCCCCTCGTCCGCGGGTATCGTTATACGTCTTTCCGCCGCCGGAGCCCCGGAAAACCGATCCCCGCGGGACTCGTACTCACTCATCCTGATCTCTCCGGAAAACGCGGACGCCCTTTTTTCGCGCGGCGGAAGTATCTTATCAAGATCCCAGAAATCATCCTTTGAGGGATCGTCTCTGTTACCGTCGTTCATCAGAACACCTCACTCAAATCACAGCCTCATAATCGTTTCTGAATATTATACCACAGTATAGCGTAAAAGTCAATCGTAACCGATCGATTCCCCCACCGAACTGACGCATACCGCACCCGGTATTTTTTCCGCGGCAGCCTCAGCTTTTCGGCGCGTTTCGAAAATACCGTACACGGCAGATCCGCTCCCGCTCATGACCGCTCCGCAAGCCCCGAGCGAGCGCAGACGGGAAATATTTTCTCCGGAGACGGGACACAGCGGTATCACCACGTCCTGAAATATGTTGTATAGCCGTCTTCCGCACTCCGCCGCCCCAGCCGACAAAGAAACTATCAGTTCATTGCAGGATGCAGTATCAGGATATCCGCAAGGCAGCCACTTTTCGTCGAGCTTCGCGTACGCCGTACCGGTAGACACTCTCTCCGGAGAGGGACATATCACAAAATCAAGATCCGGGCATCCGAGCCGGGTCATTTTCTCTCCGCGTCCCAGGCAGAGCGCAGTCCCGCCGTGCAGACAAAACGGAACATCCGAGCCGAGCCCGATAGCGAGCTCCTCAAGCTCGCTCACTGATAGCGGCTCCGAAAAGCGTTTGTTTATCGCCCTGAGTACCGCGGCGGCATCGGAACTCCCGCCGGCAAGACCGGCGCAGGTGGGTATATTTTTGACGAGCCGTATCGTTACGGCGGCGCCTATACCGGTTTTTTCGCAGAAAGCGCGCGCGGCCTTGACGGCGATGTTGTCGTCTCCATCCGGCACCTCGTATGCGCCATCCGCCTCCAGGATGCAGGAAAATCCACGCGGATCGGCATCCGCACGGAGCATTATATCATCAGCAAGAGAAACGGAATGCATGACCGTAACTATATCGTGATATCCGTCCCCTCTCAGACCGGACACGCCTAGCCATAGGTTGACCTTGGCATAAGCTTTTTCAGAAACGAACATATCTGCCTCCTCATAATTTTGTGCCTGATCCGCATCTCAGCCGCGCCCAAGCGTCCGCAGTTTTTATAAATCATATAATTATAACACTTTCCGTCGCAAAAATCAACACAAAAACAGCACAGCGGCTATTTTAATATTTTCGATAAATTAACAATAATATGATTGAAAAAATACGTAACTTGTATTATAATAATATAAATTTTCCACTGCGCCCGCATTGGCATATACGCCGCGTCAAAGCGGGAGGACAAGCAAAAAACGCTGCCGGAGGACAAACGTGTTAAAGCACCTTAAAAACAAGCGGTATTTTCTCATATCGCTATATGCATGCGCCGTCGCCGCGCTGACAATAATCGCAATATTCATAGGAATAAATCTGGGCCGGATCAAGAACGCGTCCGGATACTTTTTCGCAGTTATCACGCCTGTCGTCATCGGAATGGTCATCGCGTATCTCATCAATCCGATAATGCGGAAAATAGAAACGCGCCTGCTTTCATTCATAAAGGACAACGGTACTATGGTGAACAAGACCCGAAAAATGTATCTCAAGCGCGTATTAGCCCTCACTTTGACCTATCTTGTCATAATTGCGCTGATAGCGATATTTTTGAATCTGATAGTCCCGCAGATAGCAAACAACTATCACAGTCTTGTTGAAAATATGGGCGGATATATAAACACCATATTTGAGTGGGCGGAAAATATTCTAGGCAGCTCACTGGACAAATACCTTGCCGCTCTTGAAACAAAAGTCACTGAAATAGCTGTCGAACTGGTCGGAAGGATAGGAAATATAGCCATCAGTATTGCGATAGGATTTTTCAATTTCATCCTGGGGCTTATCCTTTCATTCTTCATTCTGCTCCACAAGGAGCACATACGCGGTTCGGTCAAGAAATCCCTCGCAGTTATCTTTACCGCTAAGGCATGGAATTATATAGTCAAAACAGCAAACATCGCAGACCGTACCTTCGGCCGCTATATAGTCGGACAGATATTCGACGCGCTGACGGTAGGAACTATCTGCTTTGTCGTATTCTGGATATTCAAAATACCTTACTTCCAGCTTATAAGCATGATCGTATGCGTAACGAACGTTATACCGTATTTCGGTCCTTTCATCGGAGGGATACCCTCTGTCATACTCGTATTTATAGCCAATGAGCCGATCAAAGCGCTTCTCCTGGCACTTCTGCTTTTCATAATCCAGCAGATAGACGGAAATTTCATATGCCCGAAAATAATAGGAAACGCGATCGGATCGAGCTCTCTCATGGTCATAATCGCAATAACAGTTATGGGGCAGCTGCTCGGGTTCGTCGGTATGATAATAGGAGTCCCTATCTTCAGCGTGCTCTGCGTCATCATAGACAGCATATCGGACTCCCTGCTCCGCAAAAAGAAACTCTCGACCGACCTCGCGGACTACTATCCGAAATCAGATATACTGGGCGGAGTGTCCGATGAGTTCAGAATAGTACACAAGGTCAAAAAAACTGACACCGGGCCGGAAACGCATACCGGCGCCGATACACAGGAAACACACGACGAGGAAAACGCAAACGATAAGAAAGGAGGGGACAGATAATGAAAATTAAATTCAACAAACGCTATGCCGCTATAGCGATGTATGCTTTTTTCGTGATAATATTCACTATCTGCTTTGCCCTCGTCTGCTATTATTTCGGGGATATAGCCGCATTCTTCTCTTCGACTTTGGACGGGCTAAAGGCAATAGTATATGCCTTGATATTCACATTGATACTGCTCCCGCTCGTAAGCTTTATAGAGCGGTTCTTAAAAAAACACATCCTTAAGAGCGAAAAAAATTCCGGTACGGCGAACGCCTTGTCCGTCATAATTTCAGTAATAATACTGATCGCAGTCATAGCCCTGCTCATGCTGATGATCCTTCCATCGTTGATAACCACGGCATCCGACCTTTACAAAGTCATAAAAAATTCAATAGAACCAATAATGGCTTGGATCGAACAGAACATTCAGGGAAACGAAAATCTGCTCCCGGTCTACGAGCGCCTTGAAGAGGATCTCATCAGCAGATTCAATGAGATCGAGCCGTTGATAATCAATTCCGCAGCGTCATATATAACGAAAGCGGTGAACCAGGTGTTCGCGATAGTGATAGGTCTCATAATTTCGATATATATGCTGATATCAAGGAAAAAGGTCACGGCGATACTCTCAAAGCTCACCTCTGCGATCTTTCCTGTCGGTGCGGCATCCTCAATAAAAAAATTTGTAAAGAGGCTCTATGTATATTCTGCGGAATTTCTGTTCGTGCGGCTGCTGTCATCTTTCATAATCATACTTATAACGATGCTGTCCCTGCATCTTATGGGCTCGCCGTACTTCTCCATATACGGCCTGCTCTCCTTTGTGGGAGTCATGATACCGGTCATAGGGCCTATATTCACTACGATCATCGCCGCGGCGATAGCTCTTATCGTACACCCGGAGATATGGCTCTATGTAGTCGCAACGTTCATATCGCTGTATGCACTGAACTATTTTCTCTTTACTCCATTGTTTCTCCGTGCGAAATTGCGTCCCAAAATAGGTCTGTCTCTGGCGGTGACTCTGATAGCTTTTGCAATAGGAAAGATACCGGGAGTGATATTCGCGATACCGGTTTTCGCGACGATAGAGTATTCTGTCCGTGAATTTTCCGCAAAAATACTCATAAAAAAGAAGTTGCCGACAAAATATCAGGAATTCTGCGATATAAATGAGATAAGTCCGGTCGAAAACATCATAGAGTCAACTGTGCTTGACGAGGGTGAATTCGGTGAAGAAATAGTTATATTCGACTCTACGGATATCGACACCTCCATAGCCGAAGTCACGGAAGAAATGCCGCGGGACACATCCTCTGCGCCGGATGCGCAAGACACTACTGATAAAGATCCCGTTATCAAAAAAATTTCCGGCAAGCTTGTCTCTTTCAAAAACTCTATAGTCTCTTTTATAAAAAAGCCCGGCAGAAAAAACGTCCGTAAAGACGACGACGAGGACGAAAAAAAGAATAAATGACCCCGCTACAATCCGCGCATACCGCAGACGATCACAGTATCCGCCAATATATTTATTTTTTTATATATATTGACAAAATTGAAAAAACGTTGTATAATGTCTAAGTATGCACGAAGTGTATATAACCGTGCTCTATAATGGGTACGGCCCCTTGCCGCCTACGAGATCGGGGCGGCCAAAAGTCCAGAAGGAGGTAAAAGACATGGAAAAGAATGTTCGTTCTTACGAGACCCTCTTTGTCATCAGCGGAAATCTTCAGGAAGAAGAAGTCAAGGCTCTGACTGAGAAGTTCACCGCGCTCGTCTCTGCAAACGGAGAGCTCGAGTCGGTAGATGAGTGGGGCAAGCGCCGTCTGGCGTATCCCATCAACTACATCAACGAGGGATACTACGTTCTCGTAAACTATAAGAGCGACGCAAGCTTTCCGCAGGAGTTCGAGCGAGTGCTCGGTATAACCGACGGTATAATCCGTTCGATGACTACCATCCGTTCGGAAGCTGCGATAAAGGCGGCTGCAAAAGCAGAGCCTGAAGCAGCTGTCTCTGCAGAAGCGGAAGTTAAAGTTGCTGAAACTGTTTCCGAAGTCGAGAAGACTGCGGAAGAGTAATTTAAAGCGGGAGAGGAGACATTGTCATGGCAAGTTTCAACAAAGTTATCCTTATCGGCAATATGACCGCAGACCCGGAGCTAAAACAGACCTCTGGCGGCACCTCGGTGTGCAGTTTCTCCATTGCAGTGAACCGCCGTTTTGCTAAAGCAGATCAGGGTCAGCAGACCGTCGACTTTATAAACATAGTCGCATGGGGTCAGCAGGCGGAGTTTGTATGCCGTTACTTCAAAAAGGGTCACCCGATCCTCGTATGCGGCAGGATACAGACCCGTACATGGACCGATCAGCAGGGGTCGAGAAGATACAGCACCGATGTCGTAGCTGAGGAGGTCTCTTTTGTCTCCTCGCAGAACCAGAGTGCAGCATCAGGCGCCCCGGCAGGCAACAGCCATGACGGACAGGCTTATACTCCGTCCGACTACGGAAGTCCCGCGTTCAACAGCGCTCCGAGCGCAAATTTCGAAGAAATCCCCAACGACGACAGCCTTCCCTTCTGATGGGATGCGCCGTCTCTCCGGCAGGCAGTGACTCAACCTCCGGAGCAATAAAGACAAGAGTCGGAAAGGTTCGGAAAATCTAATGGACAGAAACGATACACAGCGCCCCTTCCGCCCTGTCCGCAGGAAAAAGAAGGTTTGCGTTTTCTGCACTGATTCCGTAAGTGCGATCGACTATAAGGATATCGCAAAGCTCAGAAAGTTCATATCCGAGAACGCGAAGATCCTTCCCCGCCGAGTATCGGGCACCTGCGCTCTTCACCAGAGGCAGCTGACGACCGCCATAAAGCGCGCGCGCTACATGGCGCTCCTTCCCTACACGGCAAACTGATATAGAAAAACAAGGCGCGGACACCGCGCCTTGTTTTTATTTGACTCTCGGAATAAGTCCTTGGTATGAGAGGGGGAATAAAAAACTTGAGGATAACTTTTTGCGGAGAAATAACTCCGACGCCGTACAGCGAAAAGAATTTTACGATCCATTCTAACGCATTTGATGGTTTTTCAGAGCTCATCGGCAAGACGGATCGTCTTTTTGCGGTCGTCGCCTCACCGTTTTCCAAGGCCGAGCGTCCCGCGGTCTATCGCGGACGCGCAAGAAAATCGAGCCCGCTGTCGGCTGATTTCATAAAAAGATCCGGTTTCACCGATATAGCGCTCGCAGGTCCGCATCTTCTGGATTACGGTAAAGTGGGACTCGAGGATACTTTCTCAGCGCTTGAAAGAAATGCTCTTCCCTTCTTCGGAGCGGGCAGAAATATCCATGAGGCGGCAGAACCTTACAGGTTCGGAGATGACTCCTGCTCAGTTTCGGTGATCGCCGTCTCAGACGGATGCGGACTTTACCAGGATCCTAAGGACGCATGCGTCAATGTACGCACCGAGCTGGAGGTACTGTCTGCAGTACGTTCGGAAAAGGAGCGCGGAGCAACTGTTGTCCTTCTGTACGGCGGAGGCGCGGCAGGATCGCCATACCCATCCCCTCGCGTCTTTGAATTCTGCACACTGATGGCAGAGTCCGGAGCCGACGTAGTAATATGTACCGGTTCGGAATGCATAGGAGGATATATCCGCCATAAAGGCGCGCATATACTCTTCGGTCAAGGACCGGCCCACTTCATAAAACGCGGGGAATCCCCATGTATAGGCATGGCGATGACTTACGACACCGACACGAGGAAGGCGGAATTCAGAGCACTGATACCGGATCACGCCTCTGCCAGAGTCCGCCTCTCAGACAAGCAAGAGAACTCTATGGCGGTCGATTACATGAAAAAATGCGGTTCCCTGCTCAAAGGCGCCGACAGGTTTTCCCCATGGCGTCAATACTGTGAGGCAGTCAGAGAAATATATTCTCATGTACTGCTGCATCCGGGCGATGCCGAAGAAGAACTGCGTGAGGAGCAGATAAGATTTCTCCTCGGCAATGAATCCACTCTCGATATTGTCAGGGAGCTCCTATCAAAACAGTCCTGAAAAAAAATACCCGTGCGCGTATTAACAAGCACACGGGTATTTTTTATATATTTGTTGAATTATTTGTTCAATTTCCGAAATAACCGTTGTATTTGATCCTGTTCTCATCCTCAGGGAACAGATAACAGTACAGATCCGTGCAGTAGTCGTCCGTCATTGAGGCGATAAAGTCAGCAACTATTTGATTCGGTTCTTCCTCCTCGTACGGCATATCCGGCTTGTAATGATTGTTTTTTACAAACATAACATGCTGTCTCCAGATTATCGACTCAGTGTCGCGCCGTTTTACGTCATCAAGAAGTCGATAATACAACTTCTGCATTATCGGCTTTACCGTACCGTCGAGCAGTTCAGATATCACCTTGGTATGATATATACGGTCATAGTTTATCCGCTTTGCTTCTCTGAGCCCGTTGTAATGCTCCTCGTCGAGCATTATATAGTCCTTGCCGTAACTGTTTTCAATTACGTTGACAACAAGATTGTTGATGATCTCGGCATTGACGGTCCCTATACTTCCGCCCTTCATGGACATGTCGGACGGGATCAGTTTCGCCTTCATCGCGTCCTGCCTGTCCTTGCCTATGTATGCTATCATATCGCATACCCGGACAACACATCCCTCGAGTGTAGAAGGAACAAGATGCCTTATATTGTCCTCATTGATATAACAGCTCTCCACAAGCGCGTCAAACTCTTTGAACGAGCTCATGCCGCGCGGACGGTATTCCGCCAGCTCGAACTCGCCGTTGTGCGTAAGTATCCCGTTCAAGGTCTGCAGAGTTAAATTCAGCGGGAATATTTTGTCAAGCACGCGGACAGAATGGACGTTGTGGTTGAAATAGCGCCCGGTCTCCGCATGATATACCTCATTCAGATACCGCTCTCCCGCATGTCCGAACGGCGTATGACCGATATCGTGTCCGAGAGCTATTGCCTCGATAAGGTCGAGATTGAGTCCGAGAGCGGCTCCTATCGTTCGTGCTATCCGTGAAACCAGCTGAACGTGCAGGGCTCTGCGCGATATGTCGTCGTTCTTATAAAAGGAAAAAACCTGAGTCTTGTCAGCATATCTGTTATAAAACGGACTGTGCAATATTTTGTCGACATCCCTGACGAATGCGGGACGCCATACGGTCTCGATGTCGCGCGACGGATCGCGCCTGACCGAATCTCTGTTCTTAAAAGCGATGTCGGGCGTGGTTCCGTGTTCACGGTCATACACTATCCTGTCGCTTATCTCTTTGCTGAGACTTTCGTATACAAGCTCGTCGTTCATCCGCGCCCTCCTCTCCGGTATTATAGTTCTTTATAGTATTATACCATATATTCCCTGACCTGTCAATAAAACGCGTTCTCATTTGCGGCAAAGAAAAGAGGACCGCGGGTCAACGGTCCTCTGTTTCTCATGCGTTCTGGATGCTGTTGTACTTAAGGGTGAAAGACGACTTCTTGTGCGCCGCATTGTTCTTGTGCAGAATACCGCGTGCGACCGCCTGGTCGACCTTCTTTACAGCGGCTTTATAAAGCTCGTTTGCGGCAGCCTTGTCGCCTGCGTCGCAAGCGGCGTTGAATTTCTTGATCGCCGTCTTGAGCTCGCTCTTAGCCGCCTGGTTGCGAAGCGCCTTCGCCTTGTTGACGAGTACGCGCTTTTTAGCGGATTTGATGTTAGGCATATCCAATCTCCTGTATTTTAATAAATATTGCAGCAAGCGTGTGCCTTTGTAACAGCACCTGAGAGGGTATGCGGTAGAACGGCGACATTTACGCTGCATTTTTTCATACTGATATATAATATCATATTTTTTTAAAAAAAGCAAGTATTTTTTTGCTATTTTTAAATATATTTTGTTTTCCGCCGCAAGTGGTGCCCACATATCCGCCGAATAACGCACTGCCAAGCTCTTTCTGTCTGATGTTTTTTTGCTTCTGCTGTTGACAAAAAGAAAAATGCGTGTTATAATTGTAAAGTATTTTGGTTTACAGCGTCTGAATGAGGTCTGGATATGTTTGAAAAAGATCTTAAAATTGCGTATCTTATGGATTTTTACGGGGACGCTCTCCCGGAACATACGCGGGCGGTGCTGAAAAAATACTACGAGGACGACCTGTCGCTGTCCGAGATCGCGGAGAGCGAGGGGATATCACGGCAGGGTATCCGTCATATAATCAAACGGGGCGAGGATGAGCTCAGCTTTTTTGAGAGCGCCCTCGGTCTCGCCTCTCACTACTCAAATTTAAGAGAGGCGGCAAAACGTCTCATCGATGTGGCGGACTCGCTCGGATCACGGCAGGACGAGCAGCTGAGCAAGCTCGCCGCTACCGTGCGCGAATGTGCGGAAATAATGCTTTCAAAAAACTGAAAGGAGATATCCGGTGTTTCAGGGACTTCAGGAAAAACTGTCAAACGCGCTGAAGAAATTCAGAAACAAGGGAAAACTCACCGCTGCCGACGTAAAGGAGGGCATGCGCGAGGTAAAGCTCGCCCTGCTCGAGGCGGACGTAAACTTTAAGGTCGTAAAGGAGTTCGTAAAGAACGTAACTGACCGCGCGATCGGCTCAGAGGTGCTCGAAAGCCTGCTGCCTGCGCAGCAGATCGTAAAAATAGTCAACGAGGAGCTCATAAATCTGCTGGGAGGAGAGACTCCAAAAATAAATATAAACCCGAAGCCGCCGACAGTCATAATGATGGTAGGTCTTCAAGGTGCAGGAAAAACCACGCACGCCGGGAAAATAGCCGCGATGTACAAATCAAAAGGCAAGTCCCCGCTCCTGGTCGCCTGCGATATATATCGTCCCGCGGCAGTCGATCAGCTCAAGATCGTCGGTGAGAACGCTGGTGTTCCGGTGTTCTCTATGGGAACAAAAAAGAACCCGGTCGAGATAGCGCGCGCCGGGGTAGAATATGCGGTCAAGAACTCACACGACATGGTGTTTATAGATACCGCAGGCCGTCTCCATATAGACGAGGAGCTGATGGGCGAGCTCGTTAAGATAAAAGACGCGGTGAAGCCGGACGAAATACTTCTTGTTGTGGACGCAATGACTGGTCAGGACGCGGTCAATGTAGCACAGACCTTCAACGAAAAGCTCGATATAACCGGTGTCGTCATGACCAAAATGGACGGAGACACCCGCGGAGGCGCGGCTCTCTCTGTCAAATACGTCACAGGTAAGCCGATAAAGTTCATAGGCACGGGCGAAAAGCTCGACGCGGTAGAGCTCTTCCATCCGGACAGGATGGCGTCACGCATACTCGGTATGGGCGACGTGCTGTCCCTGATAGAAAAAGCGGAGACCGCATACGACGAAAAAAAAGCTGCGGAGCTTGAAAAGAAGCTGCGCGAGGCGTCCTTCACTCTTGAGGACTTCCTTGACCAGATGCGCCAGATACGCAAGATGGGCAACCTCGAACACCTGTTATCCCTGATACCCGGCGCCTCGGCGCTCAAGGACGTCAGCGTGGATGAGAAGCAACTCGCCAAGATAGAGGCGATCATCTTATCAATGACTCAGAAAGAGAGAGACGATCCTGATATAATAACCGGATCGCGCAGAAAACGTATCGCCGCGGGCAGTGGCTGCAAGGTCGAGGATGTCAACCGCCTGCTCAAGCAGTTCGAGCAGATGAGAAAGATGATGAAGCAGTTCTCTGGAGCCGGAAAAAAAGGCGGGATGTTCCGGGGTTTTGGCAAGATGAAGGTCCCATTCTGATGCCGATCGTCGGAATAAAATCCTGACGGAACGGACCGAATATTAAAATCAAAAATCAACTAAAAACAAAATTAAAATAATAATAAAATTTTTTGGAGGAACAAAAATGTCAGTAAAAATCAGACTCAGAAGAATGGGCGCAAAGAAGGCCCCCTTTTACCGCGTTGTCGTTGCAGACGAAAGATATCCCCGCGACGGCAGATTCATCGAGGAGATAGGTCACTATAATCCTCTCACTGATCCCGCAGAGATAAAGATCGACGCTGAAAAGGCAAACGCATGGCTCGCAAAGGGAGCTCAGCCCACCGAGACCGTAAAGTCACTTCTGAAAAAGAGCGATATCATAAAATAATTTTAAAATTTTCGGAAGGAAGTTTCCCTCGGGAAACGGTGCATATAAATGGATTTTAAAGTGATTCTCACTGACATTGCCCGCGCGATAGTGGACAATCCCGACTCGGTCAAAGTCACCGAGGAGATCGACGGCGACAATGTCACGCTTACTCTGACGGTCGACGAAAAGGATACCGGTATGGTAATAGGACGGCACGGAAAAATCGCCAAAGCGATCCGTACCGTAATGAAAGCTGCGGCAAACACCTGCGGCAAGCACGTCATCGTTGAAATTCAATAAAATGAAGATCCGGGCCTTTTCATGCGCTCGGATTTTTCATATCTCCCCCGCCCCGTATCCGGCGCAAAATCATGCCGCCGGTCTCGGATCAAAAATATGCCGTCCGCCGCGTGCCGGTCGGCGATATAAACACGGAGGTGCGTTATGAAAAAATATATCATGGCGCTTGATCAAGGGACAACAAGCTCCCGCTGTATACTTTTCACCCGCGACGGAAAGATCGCCAGCGCAGTATCAAGGGAATTCCCGCAGATATTTCCGAACGACGGATGGGTGGAGCATGACCCGCTCTCGATATGGTCGACTCAGATAAGCGTAGCCTGCGAGGCTCTGCTGAAGATAGGCGGCAACTGGAAAGAGGTCTCCGGTATAGGCATAACCAACCAAAGAGAGACGGTTATAGTCTGGGATCGCAAGACCGGCGACCCTGTCTGTAACGCGATAGTCTGGCAATGCCGCAGGACCGCCGAGCTATGTGAACAGCTTCGCAAGGACGGACTTGAAGACCATATAAAGGAGAAGACCGGTCTTCTGCTCGACCCTTATTTCTCAGCCAGCAAGGTAAAATGGATACTCGACAACGTGCCCGGGGCAAGAGAAAAGGCAGAACGCGGAGAACTGTGTTTCGGCACCGTCGACTCCTGGCTCATATGGAAACTTACTGGCGGAAAAATACACGCAACAGACCTGTCAAATGCATCGCGCACGATGCTGTTCAATATAAAGACTCTCGACTGGGACGATGAACTTCTCCATCTGTTCGGAGTGCCTCGCTCAATGCTCCCGCAGGTACTTCCCTCCTCATCGATATTCGGATACAGCGATCCGGAGGTGCTCGGCGCATCGCTCCCGATAGGCGGAGTTGCCGGTGATCAGCAGGCGGCGCTCTTCGGTCAATGCTGTTTTGGCGACGGAGAGCTCAAGAACACCTACGGCACCGGCGGATTCCTGCTTATGAACACGGGCGAAAAACCTTATATGACAACGAACGGACTCATAACTACCGTAGCCTGGGGAATAAAAGACAAGGTCACGTATGCACTTGAGGGGTCTGTATTCGTATGCGGAGCGGCGATACAATGGCTTCGCGACGGATTAAAGATCATAGAGTCATCTGCCGACAGCGAGTATTACGCGTCAAAAGTCGGGGACAGCGGCGGTGTATATGTAGTTCCTGCCTTTCAGGGTCTCGGCGCGCCCTGGTGGGATCCTTATGCGCGCGGTATGATAATAGGCATTACCCGCGCGACAACAAAGAACCATATAATCCGCGCGACACTTGAATCTATGGGTTACCAGACCGCGGACGTCATCGACCTTATGGAGAGATCGACAGATATGAAAGTAAAAGCGCTCCGAGTCGACGGAGGCGCAAGCGCAAATAATCTGCTCCTCTCCTTCCAGTCGGATATACTCAGCATACCTATCGAGCGCCCCTCCTGTATAGAAACGACTGCGCTCGGCGCGGCTTATCTTTGCGGGCTCTCTGTCGGAACATACTCATCGCTGGAGGAGATACGCAAGAATGCGTCGCAGACTGACGTTTTCTCGCCCTCAAAAGATGAAAAATGGAGAAAAGAAAGAATAAAAGAATGGCGAAAGGCGGTCTCCCGCTCGCTTGTATGGAAAGAGTGATAAACAGGTCCGGGTTTTAAACCCGGACCTGTTTATATCCGCCTCTCTCACGCCTCACTTGCTCACGGAGCTCACGCGGGGATCTTCCGATGTATTTTTTCACCTGTCCCGAAAAATATTTTGCATCACTGTACCCGACTAGAGAAGCGATTTCATAAATACTCTTGTCAGTATTCATGATCAGCCGGTACCCCTGCATGGCACGATATTTTTTAAGGTATGACATAAAAGTGTCACCCGAGCCGTTTTTGAAAGCACGGCTAAGATAAGAAAGACAGTAATGCATCCCATCAGCTATGGCGCCGAGAGTTATATCCTCTGCGTAATGCTCCGCAACGTAATCCATGACCTGCTCGCAGATACGGTCATTCTGCGCGGGCATAGCCTCTCCTGAAGATATCTTTCTCATGGTTATAAGTATTATCTGCATAAGATAGGTGCGCATGACCTCACGGTATGCGGCCTTTTTCTCATCCTGCTCACGCATCATTTTTTGAATTATCTCCCTGACCTCTCCGTCATCGTCGTGAAAGGTCATGCCAGTCGGCTCCCCGATCAGCCTTCTGAAGTCGAAGTGTAAAAGATAATGATCAAGCAGCAGCGAAAAACTTCGGGTCCCGGAAAGCGTACGATCGAGGAATTCCGGCAAAAAAAGGCAGTCCACATATTCAACATCCGAGTCGGTCAGCGATCTGTAAAGATGCTTACTACCGTAATCGACAATAAAATAATCCCCGCTGTTGACCTCATAACTGACGCCGTCAAGAACATGCTCCATGTGCCCATCCAAAATATAGGTCAGCTCAAAGAAATCATGCCCGTGGTAATTGAAGCTTTTCTGCTTATGCGGCAGTAAAAATACCTTTTCCTCACCAAGAAATGAGCGGTCAAGTATAACGTCATTATACATTCTGTACCTCCCGAACAAGTAAAACGCCAAAAACGCCGCAAAGTACAGGGCTGATGTCAAAACAGGCGGCATTCGAGGTCAAAAACGTCTCTTGATTTATTATACAACATTAAATATACTATAATCAAGCGGCAGAGAAAAAAACAGCAGTACGCAGCCGCAGGAAATATATCTGCAACGAAAGGAATGGCATATGAAAAATGCAAAATGGATAAAGTGTCCCTCGGATATAGGAACGGTCTCGCCCGTCTTTGAAAAAGAAATAGACGCGACAAGCGCCGTAAAGAAGGCGAGCATATGCGTATCCGCTATAGGCTTGTATGCACTGTATATAAACGGCGAGCGGATCGGAGACAGTGTTCTCTGCCCCGGTTGGAGCTATTATGAGGATCATGTACAGTATCAGAAATACGATATAACGGAATATATGAGCGCCCCCTCAAAAATAAGCATCGCTGTCGGCAAAGGCTGGGCTAGCACGCGGGTCGGATTTGACCCGGATACAAAATATGATGACTGCATGAGCGTTATCGCAATGATAGACATCAAATATGAAAACGGAGAAAGCAAGTGTATCGGCACAGGCTCCGACTGGGACGTATACACGTCAAAAATACTGTTCTCAGAGATCTACGACGGGGAGATCCAGGACGCGACCGCAGAGATAAAATATATCGGACGCGCCGCAGAGACGCACCCGGCGATCAAACTCATCCCTCAGATAGGAGAATACATAAAGGAACATGAGCGCGTAGCCGCGGCGGAATATATAGTAACTCCCCTTGGAGAACGAGTTATAGATTTCGGACAAAATATGACAGGATACGTCGAGGTCAAAGCGCATGGCACCCGCGGGAAGAAAATAACATTTACACATGCTGAGGTGCTCGACCGAAACGGAAATTTCTATACCGACAATATGCGTTCGGCAAAGAACCGGATATCCTATACTTTGACCGGCAACGAGGATATATTCAAACCTTTATTTACATTTCAGGGCTTCAGATATATCCGGCTGGATGAATATCCCTCTGACGATATTGACATATCCCTCTTTACCGCGATATCAGTAAATTCGGATATCCGCCGCACCGGATATTTTACCTGCGGTAACGAGAAGATAAATCAGCTATACCATAATATAATCTGGGGTCAGAAAAGCAATTATCTGGACGTTCCGACCGACTGTCCGCAGAGAGACGAGCGCCTCGGCTGGACCGGGGACACACAGGTGTTCTGCCGTACCGGTGCCATAAACTTCGACGTTGAAAAATTCTTCCGTAAATGGCTCCTCGACCTACGTACATGTCAGCATGAAAACGGCGCTGTCCCGGATGTCGTCCCACCAAGGATCAGTAATAAGAACTCAGGTACGGCAGCGTGGGGAGACGCCGCCTGTGTCGTGCCGTGGGAAATGTATCTCGCCTATGGTAACAAAAAGGATCTGGCGGCGGCATACCCGTCAATGAAAAGATGGATCGGCTACATACGCAATAGCGGTGACGATGAATATATCTGGAATACTGATCAGCGCTACGGCGACTGGCTAGCTATGGATGCAGGAGAGGACTCATACGAGGGCGCAACGCCTAAATATTTCATAGCGAGCGCATTTTACGCATACTCCCTCTCTCTGCTGATCAAAGCGGGCGAGGCGATCGGCGAAGATGTGAGCGAATATCTTGAACTGTACTCTCGGGTCCGGAAAGCTTTCCGTGAAAAATATATGAAAGACGGGCTTCCCTGCCTCACGAGCGACAGCGATCCGGATAAGCGGATCCCGATAACTCAGACTTCTCTCGTGCTGATACTGAAATTCGGCCTTTGCGAGGATAATGAGAGAGCCGCGGCGGCAGAACTGCTTGTCAAAATGATCTCGGATAACGGCGGAAAAATGGCGACCGGATTTGTAGGTACGCCGTATATACTGCACGTTCTTTCGGAAAACGGATATACCGACGCGGCATATAAGCTCCTCTATCAGGAGGAGAACCCGTCATGGTTATATGCGGTAAACAGAGGAGCTACGACCGTTTGGGAACACTGGAACGGAATAAAGGAGGACGGCAGCTTTTGGAGCGCCGATATGAACTCATTCAACCATTACGCATACGGGTGCGTGTTTGACTGGATATTCGGTGTATCTGCAGGAATAAAGCCTACTGAACCGGCATACAAGCGCTTTACTTTTGCGCCGCATCCCGACAGAGGCCTCGGGTTTTTGAATGCCTCTTTGGTCAGTCGAAGCGGAATGATAATTGCGCGCTGGTATTATCGCGGCGATGAGATACACTACGAGCTCACGGTGCCTAAAGGCGCGGTTGCGGACGTAGCTCTTCCAGGCGGATACCGTGCTGTACTGAGCGGAGGCAGTTATCTGTTCCGAGAGAAAGCATAAAAGTGAATTGTCAATAGAAGTGCAACACTTTTAAGAAAGATTTTGCAATTCTAAGTTAAAAGAATCCTGAGCAGAAATATAATTTAAG
>CALWTR010000014.1 GCA_944384525.1 uncultured Clostridia bacterium | reverse complement strand
TGCGGAATCTGTCGTTAATTAACAACAGACCCCGCAAATGCTTAAATTATATTTCTGCTCAGGATTCTTTTAACTTAGAATTGCAAAATCTTTCTTAAAAGTGTTGCACTTCTATTGACAATTCACTGCACGCAATCGTGTCCTAAAAAAATATTTTCCTCCGGATGATATTTTGTCCTAAGATGGGACAAAGTGCGAATTATCGGACAACCTCCGAAATATAATATAGCTGTAAGGGGAAAAACCCCGGATCGGTTTGAAGTGTAATAACATAACGGAGGAAACAATATGTTCGGTTTTTATTATGAAAAATTTATCAAAGTATGTGAGGACAGCCTTTTTATAAGCCATTCCGAGGCGGTGAGCAGGTCGTTTACCGAGCCTGAGGCATTTATACATTTCAGCCTTCCCAAAAGCAGATCGGCACATATGCGCGAGCTTAAGGATGCAAAATAATTGATGAAGAATACTGCGGCGGAGCACTCTGGAGGCTCCGCCGTTTTTTCTGTATTTTTGTCATCATATCCTTGATTTTATATTACGGGTAATATATAATTGAAGTGTATTGCCGCGCCGCCGCTGATACAGTTTGATAGGCGCGGGGTCCGATCATCGGAGGGAATATGGATATATCACACGGAAAATATCTTGCCGTAGATTACGGTGATGTGCGTACCGGGCTTGCGGAATGCGACGTATCCGGGAGCATAGCGAGCGGCATAGGTACGGTAAAGGAGGGCGGTATGAGAAACACGGCGCTCCGCGTTGCAAAAGAGGCTGAGATGCGCGGCTGTGTCAGAATAATCGTCGGACTTCCGAAAAACATGGACGGTAGCGAGGGTTCGCGCGCGGAGGTAGTGCGCGCTTTTCTGGAGATACTCAGATCGGAAACAGATATTCCGGTCGATACCTGCGACGAACGCATGACAACTATGGAGGCGTACAGGTATCTAGGAAGTACCGAAACGTACGGGAAAAAACGAAAAAATACCGTTGATGCTCTGAGCGCTGAAATAATACTTCAAAGCTATATAGACAAAGAGAGAAACAACAAAAAAATATAAAATTTCAGAGAAAAATACCGGTCCCCGGAAATAATCGATAGACTAAAAATAATAAGAGCAAGACCAAGATAAGCAATAATATCAAAGCAATAAGACCATGGAAATAAATCAATAAGACCTTAAAAATTAAGTGTTTTTCAGGAGGAAGGCATGAGAAGATTCACCGAGAGCGATACACTTTGGTATAAGACTCCCGCGATAAGGTTTGAGGATGCGGTCCCGCTCGGAAACGGAAGGATCGGAGCAATGGTATACTGCGGAACAGATGTAGCTGTCGTCGGGCTGAATAACGATGAAATGTGGAGCGGACTTCCTGGAGACGGCCTCAATGGCAAGAACAAAGAGGCTTTTTTTGAGGCGCGTCGGCTTGCGCTCGGGGGCCATTTCAGAGAGGCGCAGGATCTTATAGAGCGGGATTTTGCCGCGGCTGATACTGCGTCGTACCTGCCTGTCGGAGAAATGCGTATAGATTTCGGCGATGGCGGCGTCCCTGAGGATTACAGACGCGCCCTGTCAATGAAGGACAGCGTTGCTGAGGCGGAATATATAAGGGACGGTGTGAGATTCAGCCAGGAATACTTCCTGTCAAATCCGGATAAATGCCTGTTCTGCAGGATAAAAACGGATTCTCCCGTCTCGTTTACAGTCTCCCTCGGATCCCCGTACGAGCATTCATATCCGGCATCAGAGAACTCAATGATACATATGCGCGGTAACGCCCCCGCCAGATCGGTCATTCAGACTGACAGATCCTCCTTTGATATAGGAGTGCACGGAGACAAGGGAATGTTCTTTTCCGTGCGAGTATGCATAAAGACGGACGGTAAATGCGCGGCAGGCAAGGACGGAACGCTGAGCGTTTCCGGTTCATGCTGTACGGAGATCCGACTTGTATGCGAGACATCGTTCAACGGGATATATAAAGACCCGGTGAAAGAAGGCAAGGATGACTCGGCGATAACCGCAGAGACTCTGAGAGATGCGTGCTCCGTGAAGTATGATGAGGCTCTCGAGAGGCATATACGCGATCATCGAAGCTATTATGACCGCGTGACGCTTTCTGTCGGAGAAGACGGACGCGCCGATGTGCCTACGGACAGGCGCCTTGAGGAATTTGCCGGCGGAGAGGGGTGCGCTGACAACGGTCTGTATGCTCTGCTTTTCAACTTCGGCAGATATCTTACGATATCGGCAAGCCGCGAGGGGACGCTCGCAATGAATCTGCAGGGGATCTGGAATTCGCTCGTGAATCCGCCCTGGTCCTCGAATTTTACGGTCAATATAAATACAGAAATGAACTATTATTCTACCCTGACGGTAAATCTTGCGGAGTTGACAGAGCCGCTCGACCGTCTTATCACGGATATAAGCGATAAGGGCAAAAAGACTGCGCGCGAAATGTATGGTGCAGGCGGCTTTGTCTGTCACCATAACACGGATATATGGGGCCACACCGCGACAACGTGGGGCAATGCGCGCTGGTCCTTCTGGCCGATGGCGGGCGGATGGCTTTGCCATCATTTGTATGACAAATACGAATATACGCTCGACAAGGGCTATCTTCGCGATACTGCATTCCCGCTTATGCGGTCAGCCTCGGAATTTTATCTTGATATGCTCGTTGAGTGCGACGGATATCTGATAATGGCGCCGTCGACATCTCCGGAGAACGACTACGTTATAGGGGATACTACTTGTGCTGTTGCCAAAACAACTACCATGACGATGGCGATAATACGCGAACTGTTTTCCAACTGTCTCTCTGCGGAGTCCGAGCTCGGGATCAGCGACCCCGTCTGCGATCGTATAAGGGAGGTCATCGGGAGACTCATGCCGCTCAGGATAGCAGATGACGGCAGGATAGAAGAATGGTATACCGGCGGAGCCGAGATCAGAGAACGCGAACCCGGTCACAGGCATATGTCTCATCTTTATTCGCTGTATCCGGCGCGTGAGATAACCGATAAAACTCCGGAATACAGAGAGGCGGCAAGGAAGACGTTGGAAGGCCGCGGCGACGCAGGCCCCGGCTGGTCGATCGGGTGGAAGGCGTGCCTGCGCGCCCGTCTGGGAGACGGAGACAGGGCGCTTAAGCTGCTGAATATGCAGCTCGCTCCAGCAGTCAAGCCCTCCGGTGTGACAAAAGACGGAACTCTGCCAAACCTGTTTTCCTCTTATCCTCCGTTCCAGATAGACAGCAATTTCGGATATATGTCTGCAGTCTGCGAGATGCTCCTTCAGTCCGACGGGGATAAGGTGGTGCCTCTGCCGGCTCTGCCGTCCGCATGGAAGGACGGGTATGTCAGAGGCCTTCGTGCAAGGGGCGGTAAGATCGTCGATATAGCATGGAAGGATCACAAAATTACCGAGTTCAGCGTGCGTGATATCTGAGCCGGATGAGGGCATTTGATAAAAAAATATAGATTTAAAAATCTCCCCGTGCCATAAGTGTTGCAATATTTTGTAAAAATAGTTTTTTTTGTTTGAAAATATCTACAAACCCGCATCTTGAAAAACCCATGTTACCGTGATATAATAAGGCAACGTTTTATTTTAAGCGGTAACGACGGTTTTTTAAGGTGAAGGAGACGGAAATTGAGCAGGGTAAAAGATTTTTTCATAAGGAAAAACGTAGTGTGGTCGGCAAAGCTTTATTTTGTTGACGCAATGGGGATGATGGCACTGGGGCTCTTCGCATCGTTACTTATAGGTACGATATTCGGTACTCTTTATCAGTATATCGAATGGGAGAGCCTTTCAATAATAAAAAACTATTCACAGGCGGCTACCGGGGCGGTCATAGGCATAGCTGTGGCGTATGCTCTTAAGGCGCCCGCTCTCGTGCTCTTTTCATGCGGCGCCGTAGGCCTTGCATCATACAGCCTCGGGATTGCGGATATGGGTATAACAGCCGGTCCGGCCGGATCGTATATCTGCGTTCTTATAGCGGCGGAGCTCGGAAAGCTCGTCTCAAAGGAGACCAAGATAGATATTCTTGTGACTCCGATCGTCACGATCGGCTCCGGCGTTCTCCTGGCGCAGCTTATCTGCCCCGGCATCGCTTATATAATGTATTGGCTCGGAGAATTTATAAACAGTGCGACAGAGATGCTCCCGTTCTTTATGGGCATAGTTATATCCGTCGTGATGGGCATAATACTTACCCTGCCGATAAGCTCTGCGGCGATATGCGCGATGATAGGTATAACCGGTCTGGCAGGAGGGGCTGCGACGGCAGGCTGCTGTGCGCAGATGATCGGATTTGCGGTAATGTCATTCCGTGAGAACAGGTGGGGCGGAATAGTCGCACAGGGACTGGGTACCTCGATGCTCCAAATGGGAAATATAATCAAAAATCCGCTGATATGGATACCTCCCACGCTCGCATCGGCAATTACCGGGCCTATCGCTACCTGCGTATTCAAGCTCAGATGCTCCGGAGTTTCCGCAGGCATGGGTACTTGCGGGCTGGTCGGTCCTATCGGAATAATCACCGATATGGGCTACGGATGGTTTGAACTGACAGGGATAGCGGTAGTATGCATAATACTTCCCGCAGTTCTCTCGATGTTGTTCTGCGAAATAATGAGAAAGCTCAAATGGATAAAGGAAAATGATCTGTTGCTTGAAATGTAAATAAAACTATTCATTTCAGGTAAAAAACAAGGACAGCTTTTAATTGAGTTGGCGGAAGCTGGGGTCAAAAGCCTCAGAAGCCGCAATCTCAGACGGACTGCAGCAGGCGGTAAGATCAAAAGAAAGGGAATAATATGAAACCTAATAACACTCTCCTTTGCGATTTCTATGAGCTCACCATGGCGAACGGGTATTATACCCTCGGGAAGTCGGACGAAATAGCTTATTTCGATATGTTTTTCAGAAATGTTCCGGACGGCGGAGGGTTTGCTATCGCCGCGGGACTTGAGCAGGTGATAGATTATATCAAGACTTTGAAATTTACTGACGAGGATATAGAATATCTCAGAGGAAAAGGAATATTTTCTGAGGATTTCCTCAAATATCTTAAAAATTTCAAGTTTACAGGCGATATTTACGCTGTTCCGGAGGGAACTCCTATCTTCCCGAATGAGCCGATACTGACCGTTCGCGCTCCTGCGGTGGAGGCACAGTTCGTAGAGACCTTCATACTCCTCTCTATAAACCATCAGTCGCTTATAGCGACAAAGGCAAACCGTGTTGTTCGCGCCGCTCAGGGACGCCCGGTGGCGGAATTCGGTTCGCGCCGTGCCCAAGGTGCGGACGGAGCGATACTCGGAGCGAGAGCCTCGTATATCGGCGGATGCTCCGCTACGGCCTGCACTATATCCGACAGGGATTACGCCATACCCGCGACCGGGACAATGGCGCATTCCTGGGTACAGATGTTCGACAATGAGTATGAGGCTTTCCGCGCATACTGCCGCTGCTATCCCAATGCATCTACCTTGCTTGTGGACACATACGACGTGCTGAGGAGCGGGGTTCCGAACGCGATCAGAGTATTCAAGGAGGAACTCGTTCCGAAGGGCATAGACAATTTCGGGATAAGGATAGATTCCGGTGATATAACATATCTGACCGTCAAAGCAAGGAAAATGCTTGATGACGCCGGCCTTAAAAACTGCAAGATCGTAGTATCCAACTCTCTCGATGAGAACATTATAAGAGATATAATAGCTCAGGGAGCAAAGATAGACTCTTTCGGAGTAGGAGAGAGACTTATAACCGCCAAGTCCAATCCCGTATTCGGCGGGGTATATAAGCTCGTTGCCAAGGAGGAGAACGGCGTTATCATTCCGAAGATAAAAATATCCGAGAATCCTGAGAAGATAACAAACCCTCACTTCAAAAAGCTGTACAGGCTTTATGATAAGGAGAGCGGAAAGGCTGAAGCGGATCTTATGTGCGTCTATGACGAGAAGCTTGATACTTCAAAACCGCTTGAGATATTTGATCCGGTACAGACCTGGAAGAGAAAGACATTTGTCAACTATACCGCACGAGAGCTCCTTGTACCGATATTCCTAAACGGCGAGTGTGTATATAAATCTCCTGCTATTTCGGATATCAGGGATTACTGCGCCAAACAGATAGATACTTTGTGGGACGAGGTCAAGAGATTTGAAAATCCGCACGGTTATTATGTCGATCTCTCTCAGAAGCTCTGGGATACCAAGCATAAACTTCTGTCGGAGAGCGTAAAGAGCAAAAGCTGAAAGTACAAAAAAATAAAAATATGCGGCTTGCGATCGAGAGCCGCATATTTTTTTGTTTTAAGAGAAACATCAAACTTTCCTCAGCGTATAAGCTTCGGCAATATGTCAATAATTACCTGTAATAAAAAATTTACTCGGAGGGAAAAATGAGAGTTATAGTGCTTTGTTACGGGGATTCCGAGGGGAGGTATGCGTCTGAGGCGCTCGCCGAGAGCTTCAGGTCTTTCGGGTCGCAATGCACGACCGTTGACGTTTCTGCATTTTCTTCACGTATCGGACAAGCGATAGAGAGAACAGTGTCCTTTGCGGTATCCATGATGAATCTATTTCGTTTGCGCCTCAGAGGCGCAAGTCTAGGTGCGGCGGGGCTTTCCGGATCAGGGCATCTCCGTTCATTTGTGGAGTCGGCTGTATGTGACGTAGTTATAACTGCGGATATCCCTTCCGCTTTTATGTATATGAGGGCTAGACGCGGTATGCTCCGCGCACCGGCGCATTACTTCGTATCTGTCGATCACAGTGTGGATCCGCGTATAAACATGCTGAGAGCTGATAGGTATTTCATACCGCACTCCTCCATGAAACGCGATTTTATTGAGGCCGGAGTTCCGGCAGAGCGCTTGTGCGCTTACGGCATACCGGTCACGGTCAGTTCCTCGGTGCGGACCGAGATGCGCCCCAGGGATGGAGCGCTTTATCTGCTGGTGACAGAAGGGAAAAAAGCATGTTTCCGTATTGCGGACGCTCTCCTGTCGGAAATGCAGTCTCAGGACAGGCTTAAAATATTTTGCAAGGACAGCCGACGGCTTTGCTCGGCTGCGGCGAGAAAATACCGTGGAGACGGAAGGGTGACTGTCGAGCTTGGTATAGGAAATCCGATATCCCGCTACGGAGGCGTGCTCATACTTGTGTCTTACTGCCCGTGGGTGACTGCTGAGATGGTTAGAAATACTCCGATCGTTCTGTATTTCGGCGTCGGAGGGATCGGGCGTGAGTATGCGTCATTTTTCAGGGCCAGCGGGGCTGCCGCCTGCGTTTTCAGCGCATCCGGCGCGGCGGGGCGCGCGCTCGGCTTGTCATCAAGTCCGGAGCTCAGAGAACGAATGTATTGCAGACAGCGTTTAGCCGTTAATCAGCATGCATCCGAGGATATAGCGAGAGGGATAATACAGAGCAGGGAGCTTCTCGGAGGGGCATAATAAAGGTTTTATATTCATATGATTTATCGGATAAATGCGCCCTTGTTTTTCATATTTGAACGTGATCAGATACGTTTGATCCTGTTTTAATAAAAATGTATTTGAAAGTGCTTTTTAAATGTGTTTGAATGCGTATTAACTTGTTACGGCGATATAAGGGTGCAAAAAGCAGGGGTTCATATGGATAAATGTAAAAAAATATTGGCAATTTTGCCTATAGTCGGCCTGATTTTCCTTTCTTCCTGCGACAGTTCTGTCAGCGCGGCGGAATTGGCGGAGCGTTTTTCTGAGTCGTATGGATATATGAAAGCGTTAACTCTGAGTTATGATCCCATGGCCGTCGGCGGAGATGAAGATGCAGATGATTTCTCACTTTTATACGGTACTGACGGACTTCTTCCTCTCTGTGACAGCGCATCTGTTTGCCTCGGCACTGATGTTTCGAAAGTTGCAGAATACGGTTTTTTTGTCTGCCGTAATACTTCGGACGCGATGCAGGTGTCTGAGATATGTCTTATGCGTCTGGATTTTTTGTCTGGATCGGGCGAGGTCGCCGATACCTCATACTGCAATGATGCCCGCGTACTGAGACGCGGGCGGCTGGTGTTTTATTGCGCTCTTCCGGATAACGGCAGGGCGGAAAAGCTGTTCGGGAAACTTACATGAGCTTTATCGGACTCTTGCATTGCGGCATATAGGCTTGAAACGGCAGCTTTCACAGGTGTTTTTATGCTTGTTGTCAAGGAGCGGGGATGCAGATATATCTCCGCTCTTCATTTTTTTCGCGACCCGCAGTACCGCAGCTTCGGTGCGTTTTCTTATTTCAGGCCAATCTTCCTCAGAAAACATGTTTTCCGAATTTTTTACCTCTCCGTTTTTTCCGTATTTGACCGGTATGTATCTTCCGGACTCGGTGGTATCCATCGCGGAGAGTATATCCGGGTCGTTTATAAGCATACCGCTCCGTACCTGCTGTGCTTTTATAAGTTCTGCAGGATCTCCGTCCGGCGGAGAATTTGAATCGATCGGATCGGTTTTCGTTTTGAGGTAAAGAACTCCGGCAGGGATCATCCTGCCCCCCTCGCCGACTCCGATCAGTTTTCGGAATCCCTCTTTGCCGGTCTCGGTTATAGCGGTCAGATACAAGAACAGTTGGAGATTTTGGGACTTATCGATATCCTCGGGAGAGAAGTTTTTGTTCCCGGTTTTGTAGTCTATGACCCTTACATATACGTCGTTGCCGAGCTTGTAGGTGTCTACGCGGTCTGCTGTCCCGTATACGGTCACCTCTGTACCGTCATCGGTATGAAAGGCGGGAGGGGAGGGCAGATCCGGGGACAAACTGTCGATGCGCAGCTCAAAAAAAGACGGTGAAAACCTGCTGTTCCTGAATTCGTCGCACAGCTCGTCTGTCAGCATCAGAGATGCGTTCAGTATATTTGAAAACAGCTTTTCCGTCCTGGGCTTGTGCTCCTGTCCGTCTGCTGTAACGGAGTTTATGTACCCCCGGGTCGCCTCCTCCGTAAAGCGGCGCCTGTCCTCCTCGCTGAGCATTCGTATATCAATGCCGTTTTCTTTCAGGGATGAAAAGAACTTTTCCAGAACACTGTGTATGAAATTTCCTATATTCAGCGCGTTGAATTCCGCTTTTTCTCCGGTGTCCAGGTAGAGCGGATATGAGGCGAAATGGGCTAGCGGGCACCTGAGATAGGCATCTATCCTGCTTTGCGTAAGATTCATTTTTTTCCCGTAGAGACTGTTTGCTCCGTCTTCGGTGAGTCGCAGTGTGTCGTTGAGTATCCCGTGTCCCAGCATTGACAGACGTCCGGAATATTCAGGCAGGTCGGATAATACGTTGCGCACGGCGGCAAGAGACGCCGCATCCGATGTATTGCCAAGCGCCTCGAATGCCGCCTCGGCGCTGTATATCAATGCGTCTTTCGGAAGGCTCGATACGCGTACCGGCGATACCGCGCCGGAGGTCGCCTCGGAAATTTTTTTAATCGGTACAGACGGCAATACACGTGAAAGATCGGGTGACAGATCCGAGAAGAGCAGGGTTATGCTCTCTGATGAGCATGTAAATGCGCGGCTGAATATGAACATTTCCCGCGCTGCCCTGACATCTGTCTCCGGCTCGATCGCCAGCCCCGCAGTTGAGAGAGTTAGGCAATCGCTGTCGCTGAAGTAGCCGTCGTTTGTTACTGTCCGCGGGAATTCTCCTTTGTTGACTCCTATCATATATGCGTGCTTTACAGAGTCTCCGAGCCGCATAGTGTCCGCGCTCCCTACCGTGACCTCGTCGACAGTAGCGGGTATTTTTCCCATATCCGTCTTTGAAAAAACGGTTTTCAAAAGCTCGCAGAACTCATCTCCGGTGACTTCCGCCTCTCCTGCTGCGTCTGTGAGCGTGTCAAGAGCTGAGCATATCGTTTCCCAGAGCCGTAAATTTTCCTCGGCAAGAGTGATGTTGCCGCGCGCTTCTTCGCGCATGGCAACGGCTTCTATGCTTTCCGGAACCCGGAGCTTCAGCAAAAATCTGACGAGTATCTCGGCGTGCTTTGTGACTGTCAGCCTCCCTGTAGAGGCGGACAGCATATGCAGATCGTCAGATATCTTTTCCTTAGTTTCATTTACGGCGGCAAGAAGTTCTGCCGCTCCGGCACGCATCTTGTCGGTGTATCCGTCGGGATTCATATTCCATACCGTACCGTCAGTGAAATTCTTTCCGTCAAGCTCCCATTTTGCAGCGTAACTTTCAAACTCGTCGCATTTCTCAGGCGTTATACCGGACATGCTGCATTTTGCATACGATATGACGTCGCCTCTGGCAAATCCGCCGCATACCGCGGCGTATGCAGAATATATAAGCTTGACCGCCTCAAATGAGGATATATCATCCCTGACAGAGAAGTGACAGGGGATCGAATATTTTTCAAACGAAAGATCAAGTATCCCTCGATAATCCTCCGCATTTCTGGCTATTACGGCAAAATCGGACCAGGACGCTCCATCTTGAACACGCCTTACTATATCGGCAGCTATGAAATCTGAGCTTTCAAACGGATCATCAGCTTCAAAAATTCGTACTGTATCATCAGATTTACAACTAATATTTACAATATTCGCATCCGTGCTCCAAAGGACGTCTGACAGTTCCTGGATCAGAGAACTTTTGCGTACAGGGCGCGCAGAACTCTTTTCCAGCGTTATATCAACTTTTGCTCTGCGCGCTATATCAGTCAGACGGCGCCGAAATTTTATCAGTTCCGTGAAAGGGTATTCACTCGGCGCATTCTTCGGTATCGTCAGGTATACAGTTGCGTCAGACGATCTGATGAGTTCTTCAAATACGGCGTATTCTTGCTCGGTAAAAGATGTGAAACCTGCAATATAGAATCGGCAGCCACTGAAAAAACCGGGCGTTTCCGACAACTTTTCGCACATCTTGTCCAGGTCTTCGCCGCTGTCGCTGAATTTTTCACCGCACAGCAGTTTATAGGTCTTCATCACGAGCATGAGGTCAAATATTTTGTTGGACAGGCGCTCATTGAGCCGGATGCTGTCATATATATCAGAGAGCTCTTTTTCGTGAATCCTAAGGCTCTGCATCTCATCAACGGCGCTGAGCATGCGCGCGACCTTTCCGGAGTCCGGATCTCCGCTCATGGTTTTGAGCATAGGCATGGTCTCGGCCAGAGCCCTCCACATTATGACGGATCTTGCGGCGGGAGTTATATATTTCCCGGAAAGCCCGCCGATAGAACGGAAAACTGTGTTGGCAAGCCTTGTGAAATTCGTGACCTCAACTTTGAGAGGATGTGACGGCGGAAGTTCGTCCGCCATTCTCCGTTCCGTTATGACCGTCTGCTGTTCCGGAACTATAATGTAAGTGAATTTGCGAGCGCCGCTCAGATCCCCAAGCTCTGAGGCTATACTGCCGAGGTTATCGGTCCCGAACCCGTTTTCTGTTATCTTAAGCATTGTTATCCGCCTCCTCCAAAAGCTCCGGATTTATGCGATATCCTTCGTTCCTAGAGGCGGCTATCACCTTTTTCCCGGATCTCTCCAGCTTCTGCCTGAGATAGTGTATATAAACATTGACAACTCCGGGACTTGCTTTTCCGTCCCATACCGATCGGAGCAGTTTTTCGCGGCTCACGAATTTGCCTCCGGCATTTATGAGCTCGTTCAGCAGCCGGCGCTCATATTCGGTCAGCCTGATAGATTCTCCGCCGAACAGGACGGAATTGTCCTCCATGACCAGCCCTCCGGAGGCTCCTCCCGTAACTGCTTGTCTGAGCTCCGATAAGAGATACGGCCGGTGCAGGAAACGCCCTCTTCCGCGCTGTTCTGCGCGGCTGATCTCGATCGCCCCGTCCGGCATGTGCGAGGCGGGGAGGGAGTCTGTGTCGTAAAATATCAAACTGAAATCACGGCATTCATCGGCATCGTCAAAAACGGAGCACTCATAATTCATATCCTCGAGATCGAGCCTCAACAGCCCGGCCAGATATTTGTCCTTTGTCACTATTGCCGCCCGCACCATAATGCTCCTTTCCACCGGCTTTACCGGAATAGCGTTCTAATTTATTAGAATCATTTTTATTATAACCCGCCTGCGAAAAAAAGTCAAGCAAATACAGTGTATCAAAAAACGCTCCTCAAACAAAATTTACAATCCTGTGTGCAATTTTTGCAATTGATACAGCCGGAAGTATATTGTATAATAATGTTAACTGTAATATATAGGGGCCTTTCCCGAGAAATGCCCCGGGAGGAGAAAAATATGGCTGATATAAAAGAAACGATTTACGGCATAGGCATCATCCCGGTAATAAAGATCGAAGATCCTGCGGACGCAGTGCCGCTTGCCAAGGCGCTCATCGACGGAGGACTTCCTGCCGCCGAGATAACATTCCGCACAAAGTGCGCTGCTGAGGCTATAAAGAATATAACCGCTGAATTTCCTGATATGTTCGTGGGCGCCGGAACTGTGCTTACTACCGAGCAGGTCGACGCGGCTGTCGCTGCCGGATCGAAATTCATAGTTTCTCCCGGACTCAATACTAAAGTTACCGCGTACGCGCTTTCAAAGGGCATACCGATGTTCCCTGGCTGTTCTTCTCCTACGGATGTTGAGGCTGCTATTGAGCTCGGCCTCGATACTGTAAAATTTTTCCCTGCAGAGGCTGCCGGAGGACTTCCCATGCTCAAGGCGATGAGCGCGCCTTACGGGAATATCAAATTCATGCCTACGGGCGGCATAAATGCCGATAATCTGCTTTCTTATCTCAAGTTCAACAAGATAATCGCATGCGGCGGTTCTTTCATGGTAAAAGACGATCTTGTAAAGGAAAAGAAGTGGGACGAGATCACCGCGCTGACCAGAAACGCAGTCATGACTATGCTCGGGTTTGAGTTCGTACATATCGGAATAAACAATTCCGGAGCGGACGAGGCTATGCGCGGAGCAAAGCTTATGAATCTTATGTTCGGAATGGATATAAAGGACGGCAACAAGTCTGTGTTCGCCGGCGGAGCTTTTGAATTCATGAAAGCAAAGGGACCCGGCAAAATGGGACATATCGCCATAAAGACTAACTTCGTCGACAGAGCGATGGTATATCTCAAACGCCTCGGATTTGAATTTGACGAAAGTACGATCACTTATGATGAAAAGAGCGGCAGACCCAAGTTCGTATACTTCAAGGACGAAATATGCGGATTTGCCGTACATCTTATCCAGAAATAAGCATATTTTAAAGAAAGGCGCCGCTACCGGCGCCTTTCTTTTTTGCGGTTCGACAAAAAAATCTTGATTATTTATAATACGGGTGATATAATATTGCTAAAGTAGCACGGCGCTCTTTAGGCGCAGTGTACAATGATATCTTGACGTTGATGTGCCCGGTTTCTGCGCATTGCGGCGGTCGAGCCGTCGGGCGGGTACGCCGGTATTTTCTGGAGGTTATTATGGTTATAGACGTAACGCACAATAAGGTGCTCAAGTCATCTTTGACAGAGGGGTTCATCCAGAGTATGAAGCAGAGCCTCTGCCCAGCGCTTGCGGAGAAATACGGGGACGGCTTTGAGGGCGTCCAGATGTATGAGGATTATATCGCGGACGAGTTTTCTTTCCGCGGATATTGGTATTATCCTTTCACTATACTGCTCAGATCTACGTATCTTACGCAGTGGGCAAAGTGGAAATATCCTTTTCCGTCCGGGGCATCTGTCAATCCGTACGACTACATAGGCGACGGTATACTTCAGTTCCATCTGGTTGATGAGGTCCCTCAGGAATTTGTCAGTGCTCTTGACGGACGTCGTACATATTATTCGCATACCGGTCTTGAGGTAAGGGTAGGATTCCCGTCTTCCGTACCTGTCGGAGCGGTACATTATTCACAGACTTTTGTGGATGAGATGGCGGAGCAGATAAGCGCGGAAATAGAAAAGACGTTCGGAATAAAAAATATAGGCAATTCCAAATTTTATCTTGAAATGATCTTTTCTCCGGATACTTTCCGTGAGCATACTGCCGGAAATATAACCTACAGGAGACTGCTCCTTTCGGACGCCGTCTCGAATTCGAGAGACCTGTGGGTGAAGTGGATAAAACTGTATTCTCATGATGCTTACACCTCATCCGATACAGTGAATTCCGAAACTATAAGGTTTGAGCTGGCTGAGGATGTTCCGCAGAAAGTTCGTGAGGTAGAATACAGATATCTCATCAGAAACAATATAGAAAAATACCGCTCCTCCATGGGCCGCAGGAATGTGACTGATTGGAGAGAGCTTATAAAACGAGAACTAAAGCGCGGAAATCTCGAGCTCGCCGAGCCGGAGACGGCCGACGCTCAGAACGGGACCTCTGCTACTGCCTCTGAGGACAAGCCATCCGAGTTGCTTGAGGAGCAGGTGAGCGATCTGGCATCGGTGCTTTCCGAGGCGGTTTCCTCCTCCGGAGCGGCTCCCGGATGCGCGGCGGAAGAGCTGTTCACTGCCGCGGTAGCAGAAGAGGATACTTCTGCGGACGGAGCGGCTGAAAGCGTAGATGACGCTCAGGCTGAAGAGGATGAGTGCCCCGATGTACTCGAGAAAACGGAAAGCCCCGAGGAAGCGGAAGAGATTGAGGAGACTGAGCAGCCTGAGGAGACTGAACAGACTGAGGAGACTGAGCAGCCTGAGGTATTTGCAGAGACCGGCGATGCGGATACGGGAGATGCCGCGGCGATCGAAGAGAAGAGCCAAGACAGCTGCGTAGAGGAGGAGATCACCGGAGGTGAAAACGATACCTATGCTTTCCGTACTGAGGAGGAGACTGTTACAGTATCGGCTCCGGCGTCTTTCGGCGTAGAGGATTATATCGTTGAGGGAGACTCTTTTGAGCAGGCAGGATTGTTCGTAGCTCAGAATACGAATATATACAAACAGGATGTAGAGGAAGAGCCGGAAGTTGAGACTGAGCCAGAAGTCGAGACTGAGCCCGAAGTCGAGGCAGAGCCGGAAGCAGAGGCTGAGCCCGAAGTTGAAGCAGAGCCCGAAATCGAGACTGAGCCAGAAGTCGAGACTGAGCCCGAAGTTGAGGCTGAACCGGAAGTTGAGACTGAGCCGGAAGTCGAGACTGAACCGGAAGTTGAAGCAGAACCGGAAGTTGAAGCAGAGCCAGAAGTTGAGGCAGAGCTCGAAGTTGAAGCTGAGCCCGAAGTTGAGGCTGAGCTCGAAGTTGAAGTTGAACCCGAAGTTGAGGCTGAACCGGAAGTTGAAGCAGAACCGGAAGTTGAAGCAGAGCCGGAAGCAGAGGCCGAGCCCGAAGTTGAAGCAGAGCCAGAAGTTGAGGCTGAGCCAGAAGTTGAGACTGAGCTGGAAGTCGAGACTGAGCCTGAAGTTGAAGCAGAGCCGGAAGTCGAGACTGAGCCTGAAGCTGAGGCTGATCCTGAAGCGGAGACGGTAATAGATGAACGGCCTATAACCAGGGACAGGAACATAGTGTTGATGTTCAGATATCCGGTAGATATGAATATACTGCCTTATATACATCAGACTATCGAGAGCACTCTCAGATATTTCGGAAAATCCTCCGACAAACTGCGCGTGCGCGCGGAAAAGACCGAGCAGACCGTGCTCACACTTACGTTCCATGATTTTCCGGACGCAGAGGAAAAGATACTGGTTGCAATAATACAGATGCTTGGCAAGGGCAATATAGGCATAGCAAGAGTAAAACTGGATTAAAAGCAAAAAAATGGGACTGCCGCAGCTGCGGCAGTCCTTTTTATATGCGCCTGACAGACGCGTCAGTCATATTGGTTTTTCTTTCTGATCTTTATGTTGATCTCAACTTCTTCGGCGCTGTCTTTCCTGGTCCTCTCGACTTCCGCGCCTGAGCGCGACAGTATATTGAGCGCGTTGTCAAGAGAATTGTAGAAAAGTTTCAGATCGCGGATGGCTCCGTATACCTTCTGCTTTTTCTCTCCGGTCGGCAGGCCGTCGGTTATAAGGCTTTCTATATACTCCTCGCTTGCGGCAACATTCATTCCTTTCTCAATGATCTTTCTCATTGCCGCCTCGCGCAGGTATTCGTCTTTTATGCGCAGCAGTGCACGGGCGTGACGCTCGGTGAGAGAGGATGCGAGGATAGCGTTCATCATTTCCGGGGAAAATTTGAGCAGGCGTAGTTTGTTGGCTATGTACGATTGGCTGACAGAGAGTCTTGCCGCTATTTTTTCCTGCGTCATGCCGAATTTTTCCGACAGAGCGTTTATCGCTTTTGCCTCTTCGAACATGTTAAGATCCTGGCGCTGCAGATTTTCGATTATTGCCATTTCCGCGCTTTTCTTTTCGTCTGCGTTGACTATAATGCAGGGCACGGTCGGAAGTCCAAGCATTTTCGCCGCTCTGAGACGGCGCTCTCCGGCTATCAGCTCATATCTCCGCTCCTCACCGGCTTGTCTTACCGTGAGTGGCTGGAGTATACCGTATACCGAAATGCTGTCGGCAAGAGATTTGAGAGAATCCTCGTCAAAATTGCTCCGCGGCTGCATTGCGTTCGCAAATATGAGCTCGGTGGGTATGCCGTACACCTTGTCCGTCACATTTTCATGCGGTCTGGAAATTATCTCAAAAAATTTATTATCCTCGTTGTCCTCGTCAGACAGCATTTCCGTTATCGCCTTAGGCAACACGGTCTCTCCCTTGGATTTGTAAAGAGCTATTGACATATTCAACACCAGCCTTTCAGATATTCCCGTCTGCGCTTCAACACCCGGGCAATAATATGTTATCACACGGAAATGCAAAAATATGTCGCTATATGTTGCTTCGCCTTAAAAACCTGAAAAACATCTTTTCTGTGCGTTCGGATAAATACCTTTCCAAAACATTCGCCGTATTATTGATTTTAGTTAATAACTGTGATAAAATGTTAAAGTAAAAACAGGGTCAAAGCGATATGTAGGCAGAGTGTTGCTGATATTGTAGTTTGCGGAGGGTCAAATTGGCTAAGAGATATCTGTTTATTGTAAATCCGGTCTCCGGGAGGATGAAGATAAAAAGCGCGTTGTTTGATATACTGGCGACGCTTTCCGCATCCGGGATAGTCTGTTCTGTTGTTATGACGGAGAGAAAAAGGCACGCGCGGGAATATGTTGAACAGAACGCCGCCGGATTCGACGCGGTCATCTGTTCCGGCGGCGACGGTACGCTGAATGAAGTCATAAGCGGGCTTGTCTCTGCGGGTAACGACAAAATACCGGTCGGCTATATACCGTGCGGCAGCACCAATGATTTTGCGGAGAGTGCCGGGATACCTACCGATGTAAACGCCGCGGCAAAGGTCATCTGCTCAGGCAGGGTGAATCCGATCGACGTCGGCATGATAAACAGCGACCGATATTTTACATATATTGCTTCTTTCGGCGCGTTTACGTCAGCCTCATACAGCGCTCCGCAGCATCTCAAAAATACGCTGGGGCATGCGGCCTACATAATAGAGGCGCTCAAAAATTTTTCAAAAATAAAGCCGATACACGCCCGTATATATGTGGACGGAAAGCTTTATGAGGATGATTACGCGTTCTGCTCCGTGTCTAATTCCACATCCATAGGCGGGATAATCAAGCTTAAGGAGGACGCTGTAGAAAACGGGGACGGGCTCTTTGAGGTGACGCTGGTGCGCTTTCCGAATACGGCGGAGGATTTTCATGCGATAGTTCGCGGGATATCTGACACCAATTTTTCCGATCCGAGATTCATATTTGTTAAGGCTAGCGATATAATTTTCTCTATCGGGGAAAAGGTCAGCTGGACATTGGACGGAGAATGCTACGAGAACGTCGATCACGCGGAAATATCCGTTCTGAGAAGGAAGATAAATATATTCTCTTGACTGAAGAAATGAAAAAACTAGCCCCGGCGAAATTTTCGCCGGGGCATACTTTTTTGCTTGTCTTACAGCGGTTTTTTGGATATTTGTGCGTACGGACGGGGATATGCGGAAGGGGTCTTTGATTTTTTGTATATGATCACTGCGCGGTGCTCGAGCAGTTCCTCACCGCCGCGGACCTCCGCGTTTTCCACGGCTTTCAGCTCGCCTCCGAGCATTGATATCGACCTTTTTGCGTCGCGCGCCTCATTTTCCGCATTTCTGCCTTTCATGGCTATCAGACAGCCTCCGACCTTTACATACGGGAGTGTCAGCTCCGATAGGATGCGAAGCTCGGCGACTGCGCGCGACACCGCAATGTCGAATCGCTCACGCATCTGCGTGTCTTTGCCTCCGTCCTCAGCTCTCATGCATTCCGCGCTCAGGTTGGAGAGCCCGCATATCTCCGCCGCGCTCTTTACAAATTCGATCCTTTTCGCTGTGGAGTCTATCGAGGTGATGTTCAGGTCATCGCGCAGTATAGCCGCCGGAAGTGACGGAAATCCGGCGCCGCAACCGATATCTATGATCTTTGAGCCCTTTGGGATGAATTTCAGTATTGTCGCTGAATCGGCGTAGTGATTCAGTATTATTTTTATAGGATCGGTTATAGCAGTGAGATTGTATTTTTCGTTTTCCGCTGTCAGGTGCTCCGTCAGCGCGAGCAATTTGTCCGCTTTGCCGAAGCTGAGCATGGAGCCGAGCCCGTTTTCTCCAAATATACGGGATAGCTCGGCGCGAAAATTTTTTGCGTCGATCATTTTTAAAAGCCTCTTTCCTGCCGGTACCTTTTCTATCGGCGTCTGCTTACTGATTTTAGCAGAAAAGCGGATTTTTGTCAACGCCGGCATCCGGAGCGGACGCGTCAAAAGTCAGAAGATCGCCTTTGGAGGAAAAGAGGCAAATATATGAGATAATGACATATTTTTCTTGACTAAATACAAATTTTGTGTTACAATACCAGTAACTGCGAAATAATATAAAATATTAAATCTGCAAGGGAGATATAAAAATGAACAAGTATAACAAGAAGACCATCGAAGATATCGAGGTCGGCGGCAAGCGTGTTCTTGTCCGCTGTGACTTCAACGTGCCCCTTAAGGACGGCGTCATCACCTCGGACAAGAGGATCGTCGAGGCGCTTCCCACTATAAAGTATCTCATGGGCAAGGGTGCAAAGGTAATCCTCTGCTCACATATGGGCAAGCCGAAGGGGACTGTAAACATGAAATATACGCTCGCGCCCGTTGCCGAAAAGCTGACTGAGCTCCTCGGCAAAAAGGTCGAGCTCTGCAAGGATATATGCGGTGAGGACGCAAAGGCAAAGGCCGCTGCAATGAAGGACGGAGATGTCATACTCCTCGAGAACACGCGTTTTGACCCGCGCGAGGAAAAGTGCGATCCCGAATTCTCCAAGGAGCTTGCTTCGCTTGCCGATATATTTGTCAACGATGCGTTCGGTGCGGCTCACAGAGCGCATGCATCGACTGCCGGCGTAGCTGATTATATCCCGGCTGTATGCGGATACCTGATCCAGAAAGAGATAGGTGTCATGGGCAAGGCGCTTGCCGATCCGACTCGTCCTTTCGTTGCTATCCTCGGCGGAGCCAAGGTCGCAGACAAACTCAATGTCATAGACAACCTCCTCGGCAAGGTCGATACGCTTATAATCGGCGGCGGCATGGCATTCACTTTCCTTGCTGCTAAAGGTTACGGAGTCGGCAAGTCGCTCCTTGACGAGACTAAGATAGATTACTGCCGCGATATGATGGATAAGGCGGAGAAAAAAGGCGTAAAGCTCCTGCTCCCCGTAGATACCGCTGTCGCTGCCGGGTTCCCGGATCCGATAGATGCGCCGATAGACGTCAAGTACGTTGATTCCGACAAGATCCCCGCTGATATGGAGGGACTTGATATCGGTCCGAAGAGCGCGGAGATGTTCGGAGATGCAGTAAAGAATGCCAAGACCGTTGTATGGAACGGACCTATGGGAGTATTTGAGAACCCGACGCTGGCTAAAGGCACTATCGCGGTAGCAAAGGCGCTTGCCGAGAGCGATGCCGTTACGATAGTCGGAGGCGGAGATTCCGCGGCAGCATGCGAGCAGCTCGGTTTCGCAGATAAAATAACTCACATATCCACCGGCGGCGGAGCATCGCTCGAGTTCCTCGAGGGCAAGGATCTTCCCGGCATCAGCTGCCTTATGGATAAATGATATAATTGAAATAGATGCACCGGACGCTGAAAATGCGTCCGGTGTACTTCGGTAATGACGCCGCCGCGCCGCACGCGCTCCGGCACAACGATAAATTTGAAAGGATTTGATAAAAAATGAGAAGGACCGTGATTGCGGGGAACTGGAAGATGAACATGACCCCGTCTCAGACAAAAGCATTTATAAAAGAGCTCTCTCCGATGGTAAAGGGGCGGGACAAATGCGATATAGTACTCTGCGTACCGTTCGTGGATATAGCTGTTGCGGCTGAAGCGGCTGAGGGTACCAACATAAAGATAGGCGCACAGAATATACATTTCAAGGAGAGCGGCGCATATACCGGGGAGATAAGCGCGGATATGCTCAAGGAAGCCGGCGCGGAATATGTCGTTATAGGTCACTCTGAGCGCAGACAGTATTTCGGAGAGACGGATGAGACGGTAAATCTCCGGGTAAAAGCGGCGCTTGCAGCAGGCTTTAAAGTCATCCTGTGCCTCGGCGAGGTCAAGGAACAGCGCCTTGCCGGGATAACCGATGAGGTCGTTTCGATGCAGACCAAACTCGACCTTGCCGGAGTCAGCGAGGATCAGCTCTCAAGAGTAATAATAGCATACGAGCCCGTATGGGCTATAGGTACCGGCCTTACCGCGACTCCGGAGCAGGCGGACGAGACCTGCGGGGTAATACGCAGTGTGATCGGAAAAATTTATTCCGCAAAAGCATCCGAGGATATAGTCATCCAGTATGGCGGGTCCATGAATGACTCAAATGCGGCGGAACTGCTTTCCAAGCCGAATGTTGACGGAGGTCTCATAGGCGGTGCATCCCTTAAGACTGATAAATTCACCGCTATCGTAAAAGCTGCAAACTAAGAGAAAAAGCGCTGATTTCCCGGGAAATCAGCGCTTTTTTGAAAATCCGAACCTCACGGCTGCAACTACCGTTACGGCAATTATTCCGACCGCCTCAACTGCGGAAATTATGATGAGTATAAGTCCGCGATCTATGTTGGAGCCCGCTTTTTCTGTGTGACCGAGCTCCGGTATTGCACAGACAACTATCGCGCAGATCGCGAGAAGTACTGTCATGATAAGCAGGAACAACAAGCTCTTTTTTCTCATAATGCAAATTCCTTTCTGACTCAAGTATACAACAGCTATGTTAAATATTTATGTATAAATTGTAAATATTATTAAAAAACTATAAACAAATAGTTGATATTTTTCGATAAAATATTGACTAAAATATGAAAAAGCGACCATTTTGAGGACATGGATGCAAGCACACATCGACGTGTGTTTGAACAAACGGAGAACAATTGACAGTATACAGGTTAATTTGCGCGGAGCGGGATTGAAAAAATATTTTTATTATGATATAATAAAACAGATATTGACCGGTATATATCAGTAAAGCAGTGTCAGACGGTCATGATGGAAGTCCCGGCGCCGTACGTGCCGGTTTCTGAGGGGAGCGGGGAATGTTCGGTTATGTCAAGCCATACCAGCCCGAGCTGCTCGTAAAGGAATACGAGTTTTACCGTGCTGTTTACTGCGGTCTTTGCCGTAGTATGAAAAAGAATACCGGTGTGTTGTCAAATGCGTTTCTGAACTATGACGCGGTCTTTTTAGCTCTTGCAAGAATGGCGTTTTCCGATGAGGAGCCGGAGGCCGAGCTCAGAAGATGCATAGCTCATCCGACCAGAAAGAGAACGATGCTGAAGTCCTCCCCGGCGATAGATTATTCAGCGCGCGCGTTTGCGTCGCTTGCGTACTATAAAAATCTCGACGATATCGAAGACAAGAGCTTTTTCGGTAAGCTGACGAGATATTCTATACATCCGGTCATAGCTCATGCAAAACGTCTTGCCGATATCGGTGAACTTGACGTTATCGTAAGCGAAGGACTTAAGGAGATATCTGCGCTCGAGGGAGCCGGGTGTGCCGAGGCTGACCGTCCGGCGGAGGTGTTCGGCCGTCTGCTCGGTGAGGTCTTTAAGTGCGGCGTCGATGGAAATGACGCGCTCCTGCTTTATGAATGCGGATTTCATCTCGGGAAATTTATATATATAGCGGATGCTCTTGACGACTATGAAAAAGACGTTCGTGAGAATAATTACAATCCGTTCCGCTTAACTTACGGAGACGGAGGCCTTTCAGACAGCGTGAGAAATGATATACGCGTCGCTCTCATCCTTGAATGTGAGGGGATCGAGAGGGCGGTGGATCTGTTCCCGGAGAAACACCCTATAGTCATAAACATAATTAAAAATATCATATACATGGGTCTTATAAAAAGACTTGATACAATAAACGGTAAAGGAAAAACAGATGAACGATCCTTATAAGGTTTTGGGCGTTTCCAGAAACGCCAGCGATGACGAGATCAAGGAGGCATACCGCGCTCTCGCCAAAAAATATCATCCCGACAACTACGGAGAAAACAATCCGCTGAAGGATCTCGCCAACGAGAAGATGCAGGAGATAAACGCGGCGTATGACCAGATACAGAAGGAGCGCGCGTCCGGTGCAGGTCAAAAAGACAGCTATGGCTCCGGAAGTTACGGTAATTACAGCTACGGCAATTACGGTTATGGTTACAGCACCGGAAACGGAGGTACCTATAACAAGGAGTACGCCGAGATACGCCATATGATAAACGACAACCGTTTTTCCGATGCGGAGAAGCGGCTTTCCGCAGTGCCGGAGGCGTCGAGAGTGGCGGAATGGCATTATCTTAAAAGCATAATTTTGATGCGCCGCGGATATGTGAATGAGTCTATGCGCGAGTTATCTATAGCCTGCGATATGGATCCTTCGAATTACGAGTATCAGAAGGCAAAGGAAATGTTCAACTCCCGCGCCGGCAAATACGGCTCAGCGTACGGAGCGGGTCCGGACGGACAGTACAGAAGGAGCGGTGGCTGCAGCACTTTGGATGTATGTACATCTTTGATATGTGCTGACTGTCTGTGCGAATGCTGCGGCGGCGATCTTATACGCTGCATATGAAAAGAACGAAAAAAATGACTGTAAGCGCGCTTTCCTGCGCGGTCAGTATAGTCATACTTCTGCTGGGCTCTCTGATACAGACGGTCGACCTGACGGTCGTGGCGATCGCGTCTCTGGTGGTGGTATTCGTCCACATAGAGATAGGAGCTCCGTATAATTGGTTGGTTTGGATATGCACATCGCTGCTCGCACTTCTGCTGCTCCCCTCAAAGAGCGTGGGGCTTGAGTATGCGGTGTTCGGTGGTGTCTATCCGATTCTGAAAGATTATCTGGAGCGTATACCGCGATGGCTGTCCCGGATCCTTAAGCTGGTTGTTTTTAACGCTCTGCTCATAGCGATGATAGCGCTTACAGAGTTCGTGCTGGGGATAGAGTTTTTCGGGGCCGAAAATATTTGGATAAAAGCCGGACTGTACCTGCTGATGAACTTCACGTTTTTGATCTATGACCTTCTTATTACCAGGCTTGTGATCATATATAACCTGAAGTACCGGGAGCGAGTAGAAAAATTTCTCAAGCGATGAGTATTCCGTTATGTATGCCGCTTGAGAGGACAGCAATGATATAGGGGATTTGATATGGCGAAAATAGGTTTTGTGTCTCTCGGATGCTCGAAGAACCTCGTAGATACGGAGGTAATGCTCCACAAACTCGTCAGCGCGGGTCATGAGATAACTCCGGACGAGACCGAGGCGGACGTTATAGTTATAAATACGTGCGGATTCATAGAGAGCGCGAAGCAGGAGTCGATAGACAGTATAATCGATCTCGGGTGGCTCAAGAAGAACCGCTCTCTGCGTGCGATAATTGCCGCTGGCTGTCTTGCAGAGAGGTACCGTGAAGAGATATTCAGGGAGTTGCCTGAGGTAGACGCGCTGATAGGGGTCGGCTCACTCGACGATATATGCGACGCGGTGGACGCTGCGCTGAGAGGGGAGAAGTACTCCTCTTTCCGCGATAAAGAGAAGTCCCGGCTCGGCGGCGACAGAGTACTTACGACTCCGGAATATACGGCATATCTTAAGATAGCTGAGGGATGTGACAACCGCTGTTCATACTGCGCGATACCGTTGATACGCGGCGGGTTCAGGAGCAGGAGAATAGAGGATATAGTCGAGGAAGCTAAGGATCTTGAGCGTCTGGGTGTAAAGGAACTCAACCTTATAGCGCAGGATACATCAAGGTACGGGCTCGATATATACGGAGAATACAGTCTTGCAAAGCTCGTGCGCGCAATATGCTCGGCAACGCAGATCCCATGGATAAGACTTCTGTACTGTTATCCGGATAAGATAACCGACGACCTTATAGACGAGCTGGCAGGGAATCCCCGTCTGCTCAAATATATGGATATACCGATACAGCATATATCCGACCATGTGCTCTCTGCGATGAACCGCCACGGCGACGGAGCGTTGATACGCGATACCATACGGCGCCTCCGCAGCCGCGTTCCGGGAATAGTGCTTAGGACGACGGTAATGGTCGGGTTCCCCGGAGAGAGCGAAGAGGATTTTGAGGAGCTCTGCGAGTTTGTCAAGAAGACAAAATTTGAGAGACTCGGAGCATTTATCTTCTCTCCCGAGGAGGGGACCGCCGCGGCACTTATGGACGGTGCCGTGGACGAGCAGACAAAGCAGGACAGATATGACACGATAATGCGTACCCAGCTCACGGTAGCTGAGGAGTTGAGCGCCGGCGCGGTAGGAAAGAACTTCACCGTGCTGTGTGAGGGTTATGACTCCGCCGCCGGAATACATTACGGACGCTCATATGCGGATGCTCCGGATATAGACGGCAAGATATATTTCAGAGCGCCGAAGAGAATAGAAGAGGGCAGATTCGTGAACGTAAGGATCGAGGAGGCCGTCGATTACGACCTGGTAGGAACGCTCGAAGAATAAACGCCGCTTATTTGCGTGTAATACTTATACCTGTACAGCGCATATATGCTTTATATGCCGCGCGTATAAAGACCGCGCGGTATAAAAACAAAAAACAAGGGACAAATGACTATGAAACTTAACATTCCAAACACACTTTCTCTTATAAGGATAATAATGGTGCCGGTATTCATGGCGACGCTCATTTTCATGAGCCCGCTCGGGATATGGGGAAAGATAGTTCCCGCGATCGTATTTGTGATCACTGCATTGACCGATATGCTTGACGGCAAGATAGCGAGAAAATACAATATGATAACCGACTTCGGAAAGTTTATCGATCCTCTCGCGGATAAATTCATGATATTCGGCTCAATGCTCGCATTGCTCGTCTGTGACAGCTATGCGCCTATCCGAGCTGTATTCGTTTGGGTCGCGGCAGTCATAGTGTTCAGGGAGCTCGGAGTGACGAGCCTGCGCCTCGTCTGCGCGGGCAGCAGCGGAAAGGTAATTGCGGCAAGCATGCTCGGAAAGGCCAAGACCGTGTCTCAGATGGTCGGGACCGTGCTTATAATACTGAACCCAGTGATAACTCCTGACAACTTTGTGATCTCATATGTGTGCATGGGCATAATGACTCTGACGACCGTCGTTTCCGGGATAGATTATTTCCGGGCTTACCTCCCTCTGATAGATACTAACAAGTGACGCGAAAAATTCGGCAATATTTCTGACAAGTGTTAAGATCCTACATAGAAAATATATTATAATATCAGCTTTGGATCGCGCCGACGTTATGCCGTCGCGACCGGAAAAAGGAGATCGATTCAAATGGGCAGTGAAGTAAGTTCCAAGGATCAGACTCTGTCCCAGCTCTACGGTATTCGTGCAGGTCTTTCTCTGATCTCGGACGAATATATGCTCAATGAGGAGGAGAAAAAGAAAAGGGACTCTGCGGCGAGCAATGAACTGAGCAAAAGGAAAGAGCTCGACAAAACGGTAAAAAAACTGGATAATTTGATGAGCAATAAAGCGGGCGAGACGAAAAGACTGGAAAGCAAACCTAAGAAAAAAGGCGTCAGGATCTTTTCGACTGATGATGACTGGGGAGTTCTGATAGTTCAGCTCATCGCCTATCTCGCCGCGGGCGCATTTTTGCTCATATACATGACCTACGACTATATATATAAAAGCAATTCCGTATCGGCCGCTGTAGTGTACGTTGCGCTTCAGCTCGTTGCCGTGATAGCTGCGGTGTCATGGGTGCTGTATAACGCTATTTCGAATATGGAGGAGCCCTGCTTCTCTAATTTCGTCTCCTTTGTCGGCGTTACTTTTGAGGCGGCGGTGGCTGCGATGTGGAGCGAGCATAAGATGCGCGGCTTCGCTGTATTTATAATGGCGGCTTTTGCCGTGGCTACAGTGGTCATGATGATACGCTGGATATATGTAGTCGGTAACGATTCAAAGAAGGAGAGCAAGGATCGGAAGAAAAGCAATGAAAATATCGTCAAAATAAACAGAGAAATAGAGGAGCAGGAGAAAAAAGTAGCTGAGTTCAGACAGGCACACTGTGCCGCAGAGGAGAAAAAACGCGCCGCAATGGAGAATTACTCTCATATATCCGAATTGAGCTCGAAAAAGGCGGCGGCTATACGGGATACTCTGATCGAGCAGTACGGCTCTCTGATAGACAGCTCGGATTGGCAGAATCTCGATCTTATCATCTATTATATAAGCACGGGGCGCGCAGATACTATTAAGGAGGCACTTCAGCTAGTAGACCGCCAGAGACAGACGGATCAGATAATACAGGCGATAAATACCGCCTCTGCCTCTATATCAAATACGATAACCACGAGCATAAACAATCTGGGCGGTGCGATGGTCAAATGCTTTGGCGTACTCTCAGATCAGATGCAGAGGGGATTCGATTCGGTAAATGCGTCTATAAAGGCGGGAAATGAGCTCAACGCGGCTTATATGAAGAGCTTTATGATCAGCAATGAGCAGCTCCAGAAATCCCTGATCGCGAACGCAAATAAGAACAGCGACGTGCTCGTCAGTCAGATGGATCAGCTCATATATGCGCACGGTTCGACGCCTCACCACTGATATGAACATACGGCGTGAAAATAATTTGTAAAATCTATTTACAAAGCAAGACGATTGTGGTATAATTATTCGGTAACTCAAGCTCGGCTTTCGGGGATTCGACCATATAAGGCCAAAAGCTCTGTATGCGCCGCCTCACCTCCCGTATTCCTGGTTTGAGCTAAATCAAAATAAAGAAAGGTGAAAAAACATGCTTACGAAGGAACTCAAGACTCAGATCATCGAGGCTAACAGAACGAATGAGAAGGACACCGGATCGCCCGAGGTCCAGATAGCTATCCTTACCACGAGGATCAACGGGCTCACCGAGCATATGAAAGCAAACCCGAAGGATTTCCATTCCCAGAGAGGTCTGCTCAAGATGGTCGGACACAGAAAGAGCCTCCTTAATTATCTCGCAAAGAAGGATATCAACAGATACAGAGAGATCGTAAAGAAGCTCGGACTGAGAAAGTAAGAGCCCATATTTAAACGGGAGCGGGGATACCCGGTCCCGTTTAAATGCATATTAAAATAATTTAAAATAAAAAATAAAATACCGCAGCGGGATAGCAGTTAAAGAGGCGCTCAGACACAGGAGCTGAACGGGTCTTTAAGTGCTATGACCGTGCGGGGAGGAGAAAAAATGGTTGAAAAATTCAAGAAGTTTGAAAATTACCGCGTGTTCGACTATGTTCTCGCCGGAAGAAAGCTCTCGGTAGAGACCGGTAAAATAGCCGGACTTGCAAACGGCTCGTGCCTCGTTCGCTATGGGGATACGGTCGTGCTTGCGTGCGCAACTGCGTCTGAGGCTCCGAGAGAGGGGATAGATTTTCTCCCGCTCTCAGTCGATTATGACGAGAAGATGTATGCCGTCGGAAAGATCCCCGGCGGATACCTCAAGAGAGAGGGAAAGCCGAGCGAGAAGGCTATATTGACCTCCAGGGTTATTGACCGCCCGATCAGACCGCTCTTCCCGAAAGACCTGCGCAATGATGTCGCGATCACGCTGACGGTCATGTCGGTGGATCCGGACTGCTCACCTGAGATAACTGCAATGATAGGCGCGTCGATCGCGCTCTCTATCTCCGATATCCCGTGGAACGGCCCGATAGGCGGAGTTTTTGTCGGTATGGTCGACGGAAAACCGGTCATAAACCCGACCGCAGAGCAGAGAAATGTATCCACGCTTGAACTCACCGTTGCCGCAAGTGAAAAGAAGGTCGTCATGATAGAGGCCGGCGCAAAGGAAGTCTCCGATGACGATATGTTCAACGCGATAATGCTTGCGCACTCCGAGATAAAAGAGCTCGTCAAATTTATAAACGGTATAGTAGCTGCGATAGGCAAGCCTAAATTCAGCTATCCTTCCGGAGAGCTCGATCACAATATGTTCGATGAGATATTCGAGTACTGTGAGGAGGCTGTCATGTACGCCCTCGACACTGACGACAAGAATGTCAGAGACGAGAGAATGCAGCCCGTCATGGAAGATATCGTCGCAAATTTTGAGGACAAGTATCCCGATATCAGGATAGTTCTCCCGGAGCTGATATATAAGATACAGAAGAAGATAGTCCGCCGCTGGCTCCTCGTCGACCATAAGAGAGTTGACGGACGCCGCCTCGATGAGATAAGGCCTCTTGCCGCAGAGGTCGGACTCCTGCCCCGTGCTCACGGTTCAGGTCTCTTCACCCGCGGACAGACTCAGGTCCTCACGGTCGCAACTCTCGGCACCCTCAGCGATGCTCAAAGGCTTGAGGGGCTTGACGATGAGGATTCTAAGAGATACATGCACCACTATAACATGCCCGGCTATTCTACCGGAGAGGCGAAAGCACTGAGAAGCCCCGGAAGGCGTGAGATAGGTCACGGCGCGCTCGCAGAACGTTCTCTTGTTCCGGTCCTTCCGAGCGAGGAGGAATTCCCGTATGCGATAAGACTCGTGAGCGAGGTCGTCAGCTCGAACGGATCGACCTCTCAGGGCTCGGTATGCGGATCTACGCTCGCGCTCATGGATGCTGGAGTTCCGATCAAAGCGCCCGTTGCCGGAATATCCTGCGGACTTATAACCGAGGATAACGGCGACTGGATGACTATGATAGATATCCAGGGCCTTGAGGATTTCTACGGCGATATGGACTTCAAGGTCGCCGGAACTCATAAGGGCATCACTTCGATACAGATGGACCTCAAGATCGACGGCCTCACCCCCGAGATCATAAAGGCGGCGCTCGAAATGACTCACCAAGGACGCGATGAGATAATAGACAAGGTGCTCCTGCCTGCTATATCCGCTCCGAGAGCCGAGGTCTCCAAGTACGCGCCTAAGATGATAAACTTCAAGATAAATCCCGATAAGATCCGCGAGGTCATCGGAACCGGCGGAAAGGTGATCCAGAAGATAGTTGCCGACACCGGCGCAAAAATAGATATCGAGGACGACGGCTCCGTATGCATTGCTGCGGTCGACAGGGACAGCGCCGATAAGGCAAAGGCGATAATCGACGCGATCGTTTTCGAGCCGGTAGTGGGCGAGACATATGACGGAGTGGTCACTAAGATCGCCGAGTTCGGTGCGTTCGTCGAGTACGCGCCCGGCAAGGAGGCAATGGTGCACATCTCCAAGCTCCAGGATAAGAGGACCGAGAAGGTCGAGGACGTCGTTCACGTCGGAGATGCGGTCAGAGTAAAATATATCGGACTTGATAAGAAGGGAAGAATGGACTTCAGCATCAAGGACGCAGACAAATGATTCCCCACGGAGCTCATTTCTGCTGAGGTGTGCGTAACTGAGACTGTATCCCGCTTCATTTCTTCGGTTTTTTGCGGGATCTGTGAAATATAAAAGCAATTTTAAATTTAATAACCCAAAATACCCCCGCGGACGGCGTTAGTTTTCCGCAGGGGTATTTTTTTCGGAAAATCACGGGAACTGTTTGAAATGAATTTTTGAATAATTTTTTTTAAAAAATTTGGAGTAAAATCCTTTTGAAACGACTGCTTTTAAAATCGATGCTTTTTAAGCATATATTTTTTGAAATGACTGTTTTTTTGAAATTAGTTTTAAAAAATGGCTGTTTTTTGAAAAGTATGCTTTTTGTAAGGGCTTATTTTTGAGAGGCAAATAAGGACTGAAAAGCCGGGTATGTTCTTATAAAATTTGTTTTCTGGTTTGCAGACGGCTGCTCTAAGCAAAAAGGTTTTGATAAAAACCAAATAAAATGTTTAACTAAAATTATTATAAAGATATAAAATTTTGATCATCGCAGATTTTGAGATGATCATGCTTTAACTTTAACAAGATAAATCAATTTCGATGTATACAATGCCCCATGCGAAATAAAGTTGATTTCGAAGCTTGAAAAAATATCGGAAAATTCTTGTAAAATACATAAATAGCAGAAGAAAAGTACGGATAAGTACGGAATAATTTTGAATTTGTATATGTTGCCTAAAAAAACATCTGTAAAATGTGATTATTCTACGCTTTAACACTTTACAACGATAAAGCATAATGCTATAATTGTAATATATATCGGAGCTTTGAGGCTCGATGTTTCATAGTTTTACTTTTTTAGACAAAAGTGCAGCGGAAAATATGCTCCCGTATCGGGTTATTAAATAAAAAGTCGCTTCGGGAGGGGTAAGATACCCGACGATAGTGATTCTTCGGACAATTCTGTTACCGTAAAAGTTTGGTTTCCGAGTCGACTCTGTCTTTACAAAAATAATTTTTAAAGTACCTAAGGTTTAAGAGTGCTTAAATTTCGGATAGGCCGGGGTCTCAGGAAAACAAATTTTTGAAAGGCAAGTTTCCGGATGCAAGTTACCGGAAAAATAAAATTCCAGCGGAATTCAACTTTCGGATCAATTTGGTTTTAAAAGGATTCCTGCTTTTTAAAGGTCTTTGATTTGCGGAGGAAACAGGTCATCCGGATGCGTTGAGCCGAAGAAAAGATCCAATTGTTTTAAAAAACTGAATTTCCGCCGGAAATCAAGGCGCTGTTAAAACGGAAATAGCGTTGAACATAGAAACCCAACGGGGAAGTTGAATTGACGCGGAACATCAAATTGCCGAAAAGATAAAAATATCTCAAACTGTCACATACAAGAAAGGATGCCCGGTATGAGCTTTGATAAGATCAGATCCGAGGAGGAGCTTTATTCTGTCCTCGCATCACTCGCAAGTCCGGAGGACGTAAAGGCGTTTCTCACAGATCTTTGTACTTATAATGAAATCGAATATATGGCACAGAGAGTCGAGAGCGCGCGGCTGCTTATGCAGGGAGCGACCTATCAGAAGGTCATCTCAGAGGTCAACGTATCTACCGCGACGCTCAGCCGTGTCAGCAAGGCGATCAAGCATGGGAGCGGCGGATATCGCAAAATATTCTCGGAATATCTGAAGAAAAACGGCGCCGCGGTCGTCGGAGAGACGGAAGAGGACATCATATACTCGCTCCGCTCGCTCTATGAATCCTGCGGATACAGCGCTTTTAAAATGCGGAAGTTCGAGGAATATTCGCTCTACATGGAAAACAGGAATTTTCTCTCGAGCGACAACATACTGACCTTCCGCGACAACCGCGGCAGACTTCTTGCGCTCAAGCCGGACGTCACTCTCTCCATAATAAAAAACACCAAGGCGACGGCGGAGAGAAGCGAAAAATATTACTACCACGAGAGCGTATACAGATATGAGCGCAGGAGCGGGGAATACCGGGAGATAAATCAGATGGGGCTGGAATCGATCGGGGCCTCTGACGTATATTCAACTGCCGAGGTCATACGACTCGCGCTCGAATCGCTCAGGACGGTTAGCCCGGAATATACGCTTTGCCTTTCTCATATGGCGTTGGTCGGCGGTCTGCTCGAGTATGCGGGCGCGGATACCTTCGACAAAAAGCGCGAGCTATTCTCCTCGATAAAGAGGAAAAATGAGCACGACTTTGAGCTCAGCGCGGAGAAATACGGTATTTCCGGGGAAAAGCGCAGGCTCCTGCTCTCGATCTTCGATATGCGGGGCAGTTTTGACGAATGCATTTCCGGCGCGGAAAGGCTGGTCGTGGATGAGGGTACGAAAAAGGCGTACGAGGAGATGCTCACGATAGGCAAGGCTGCCGATGCAGCGGGATTCCGCGACAAAATACGACTTGATTTTTCCGTTGCAAACGATATAGATTACTATAACGGCGTTGTTTTCCGCGGTTTTATAAGCGGCGTCCCGCGCTCTGTGCTCTCGGGCGGCAGATATGACGGACTGGTCAGCAAATTCGCGCCCGGCATCGGAGCGATAGGATTTGCGGTCTATCTTGACGATCTTGCGTATTTCAGGCGGCCGAGCGAATATGACGTCGACGTTCTGCTCCTTTACAGGGAAGACTCTGATCCGGCCGAGGTGCTCCGCCGTGCAGACGAGATACGAAAAGGCGGAGAGAGCGTACGCGTCGAGAGGGGCATTCCGGAGGGGCTGACTTACAGAAGACTCGAAAATGTGGATGCGACCGGCACAGATGATGCGAGATAAGGAGGAGCTGGCATGATCAATATTGCACTGCCGAAGGGCAGGCTCGGAGATAAGGTCTACGATCTTATGGAGACGCTGGGCTACGAGTGCCCGGAGATGCGCGAGGACTCGCGCAAGCTCATATTTGAAAATGAAGAGAGAGGGGTCAAGTATTTTCTTGTCAAGCCATCAGACGTCGCTATATATGTGGAATACGGCGCTGCGGATATCGGGGTAGTAGGCAAGGATGTACTGCTCGAGAGCGACGCCAGCGTATATGAATTGCTCGATCTCGGGTTCGGAAAATGCAATATGGCGGTAGCTGCTAAGACGGATTTTCGCGAGGACGTCACAAGGCCTCTTCGGGTAGCGACCAAATTTCCGAACATAGCGAGAAGCTATTACGAGAGCAAAAACAGAGAAATAGAGATCATAAAGCTGTACGGCTCGATAGAGCTCGCTCCTATCGTAGGACTTTCGGACGTTATCGTTGATATAGTTGAGACCGGCAAAACGCTCAGGGAAAACGGTCTTGAGGTCAGGGAGACTATCGTTCCGATAAGCGCGCGGCTCATTGCAAACAAATCCTCCTTTATGTTCAAGGAAGATGAGATACTCAGGATAAAGGACAGGATGAGGGAGGTCGTCGGAATATGATACGGATCTACGACGGAAATATAGATACAGACAGCATACTCAACAGAGAGATACAGACTTATACCGAATATGAGGGTACGGTCCGCGGGATAATCGCGGATGTCCGCGAGCGCGGAGATGCGGCTCTGCTGGAATACGGACGGAGGTTCGACTATCCGGATCTCGACTCGCTCGAGGTAACGAGGGATGAGATAGAGGCGGCTAAAAAGCGGGTAGATCCCGAACTTTTGCAGGTAATTAAAGAGGCGAAGGACAATATAGAATACTTCCACCGCAATCAGCTCCGCGAGGGTTTCCGGCTCGAGCGGGAGGGCGGGATCGTTCTCGGTCAGAAATATACTCCGATCGAAAAGGTCGGGATATACGTTCCCGGAGGTACGGCAAGCTACCCATCGACGGTGCTCATGAATGCGGTACCGGCAAAAATAGCAGGGGTGTCCGAGATCGTTATGACTACTCCATGCGGCCATGACGGCAGGATACGGGACGAGATACTCTGCGCCGCTGATATCTGCGGGGTAGACAGGATATTCAAGTGCGGCGGAGCTCAGGCGATAGCCGCGCTGGCATACGGAACAGAGAGCGTGCCGGCGGTATACAAGATAGTAGGACCCGGAAATATTTTTGTAGCGATAGCTAAAAAAGAGGTATTCGGCAAGGTCGGCATAGATATGATAGCCGGGCCAAGCGAGATACTTATAGTTGCGGATGGTTCCGCATCTCCGCGCCGGGTCGCCGCGGACATGCTCTCTCAGGCGGAGCACGACCGGCTTGCCACTGCGGTGCTGGTCACAGATTCACGCGGGCTGGCTGATTCCGTCAGTGCGGAGCTCGAGCGCCTTATTCCGGAACTGGGCAGGAGAGATATCGCTCGGAGCTCGATCGACAACAACGGAAAAATAATCATAGTTCCGGACATAGACAGCGCTATCGGCATAGCTAACAAGATAGCCCCGGAGCATCTTGAGCTTTTCCTTGAGGAGCCGTTCGATTATCTCGACAGAGTCAAAAATGCGGGCTCCATATTCCTCGGAAAAAATTCGCCGGAGCCGCTCGGAGATTATTTTGCAGGTCCGAACCACACCCTGCCGACAGGGGGGAGCGCAAAATTCTCCTCGCCGCTGTCCGTGGATGATTTCGTCAAAAAATCATCTTATCTGTATTACAGCGAGGACGCGCTTCGGCGCGTGAAAGACAAGGTCGCGATGTTCGCGCGCTCTGAAGGGCTCGGGGCGCACGCGGAGAGCATACTCTGCCGCTTCACAGATGAGTGCTCAAAGGATGTAAAAGGGCAGGAGAAATTGTTATGAGCAGGTTTTTGTCTGATCTGTTTTCGACGCTTGAGCCGTACACCCCGGGTGAACAGCCAAGGGATCGGAAATATATAAAGCTTAATACTAACGAATCCCCGTATCCGCCGTCTGAAAAGGTCATAACTGCGACGCGCGGGGCTGAACGCAGAAAGCTCAATCTGTATTCCGACCCTGAGGCTAAGGCACTCGTCGGTGCTATAAGCGAATATTACCGCGTCGGATACGAAAACGTATTCGTAGGCAACGGGAGCGATGAGGTCCTGGCTTTCGCATTTCACGCGTATCGCGACAGAGGCTTTGTATTCCCGGACGTCACATATGGTTTTTATCCGGTATTTTCGGAGTTTTTCGGCATACCTTATTCAAAAATACCTCTCGATGAATATCTCTGCGTCCGGGCCGAGGATTACTGCGGCAGGCGCGAGAACGTCGTTATCGCCAATCCGAACGCGCAGACCGGGATATTTATGCCGGTATCCGAGATAGAAAAGATAGTAGCATCTGATCCGGACAGGGTAGTTATTGTAGACGAGGCATATATAGATTTCGGCGGAGAGAGCGTACTGCCGCTGATATCGCGCTATAAAAACCTCCTTGTGGTCAGGACATTTTCAAAATCCAGGAATCTTGCGGGGGCAAGGATCGGCTACGCGCTGGGGGACGCGGAGATCATACGCGACCTTAACACGCTCAAATTCTCATTCAATCCCTATAACATAAACAGACTGTCTCTGCTCGCCGGAGAGGCCGCAATCAGAGACACAGACTATTTTGAGTCATGCAGGAGCAGGGTGATCGGCAGCAGGGAATATCTTAGACGCGAGCTTTTGAAGAGGGGCTTTTTCGTGACTGATTCTCTTGCGAATTTTCATCTGGCGAGACACGATGGGATATCAGGCGAGAGGCTCTATTCAGAACTGAAGACGCGCGGCATACTGGTTCGGCATTTACCGGACGAGAGGATAAAGGACTTCGTCAGGATAACCGTGGGGAGTTCGGACGAGGTTGAGGAGCTGCTGCGGAGGATCGACGAAATACTTGCCGATGTTTTTCAGGGAAAATATAATTAAACGCCTGTGCGGCGGAAAGGAAATTCTATGAGCGCAAAAACAGTCAAAAGAGAGGCTGAGATCAACAGGCGCACCGGAGAGACGGATATACAGCTTTATATCTGCCTTGATGGCAGCGGCAAATATGAAATAGATACCGGGGTCGGGTTTCTTGATCACATGCTGGAGCTTTTTTCGAAGCACGGCGGATTTGACCTCAAAGTCAAGTGTAAGGGCGACACGGACGTGGATTTCCACCACACCGTTGAGGACGTCGCCATCTGCCTCGGAGCTGCGTTCAGGACGGCGGCCGGTGACTGCCGCGGTATAAAGAGGTACGGTGACATTATCCTCCCCATGGACGACGCTCTGATACTCTGTGCTGTGGACTTCGGCGGCAGAAACTATCTGGGGTTCGACGTCGACCCCGGAGCGGAAAAGGTCGGGGATTTTGACACGGAGTTGGTCGAGGAGTTCATGTATGCACTGTCCTCAAGAGCGATGATGAACATACATCTTCGCAAACTTTCCGGAAAAAACACGCATCATATCATAGAGGGATGTTTCAAGGCTCTTTCAAGGGCTATGTCGGAGGCGCTGTCCGTCGATGCAGAAAGAGCCTCTGAGCTTCCGACAACAAAAGGAGTGTTCTGATGATCGCGGTGATAGATTACGGAGTAGGAAACCTGTTTTCGCTCAGAGCGTCGCTCAGACATATAGGAGCCGAGAGCACGGTCACTGCGGACCCCGATGAGATCAGGAGCGCAGACAGGATAATCCTTCCCGGAGTCGGCGCATTCGGCGACTCATACTGCAAGCTTGAGAAAACCGGCCTGGTCCAAGTTATAAAAGAGGAGGCGTCGCGGGGAAAACCGATGCTGGGGATATGCCTTGGGATGCAGCTCCTTTTTTCCGAGAGCTTAGAGTACGGTGTGCACAAGGGGCTCGGACTCATTGACGGCAGGGTGGTACCTATGGCGGATGAGCTGCCAGGCGGTCTCAAGGTTCCTCATATGGGATGGAACAATCTTAAAATACTTAAAAAATCCGGGATCTTCAAATACATAAGTGATGGTGACAGCGTCTATTATGTACACTCCTTTTACGCTAAGTGTGATCCGAAATATATATCCGCGGTATCGGAATACGGTATAGATATAACCGGAGCTGTGGAGAGGGAAAATATTTTCGGGACGCAGTTTCATCCGGAGAAGAGCGGGGAGACAGGTCTTGACATACTGAGGGCTTTCTCTGAAATATAACGGTGCATTTTGAAAGGATCTTTATATGATTATTTTTCCGGCAATAGATATACGCGGGGGAAAGGTAGTCCGTCTTACCAAAGGCGATTATGACGATATGACGGTCTACGGAGATGACCCCGTGCTCACCGCGCTCAGCTTCCGCGACTCGGGAGCCGATCATCTTCATGTGGTCGATCTTGACGGGGCAAGAGAGGGAGAGACGGTTAATTTCGGCGTTATAAAGCGAATAGTCGCAGAGAGCGGCATGTTCGTTCAGGTCGGCGGAGGTATAAGGGATATGGAGCGTGCCGACCGTTATGCCGAGTGCGGAGTCGGGCGCATGATACTCGGAACTGCCGCAGTCGAGGATCCGGACTTTCTCAGGGCGGCGATAAAAAAATACCGCGGAAAGATCGCGGTCGGTGCAGATGCCAGAGATGGAAAGATCGCGGTGCGCGGATGGGAAAAGCTCAGCGGTACGGACGCTTTTGATTTCTGTACGGCTATGCGTGATCTGGGAGTCGGAACGGTCATATATACCGACATATCCCGAGACGGGGCAATGAGCGGAACGAATATCGGCGCATACAGACGTCTGGTCGGAATAGACGGGCTCGATATAATCGCCTCCGGAGGGATCACATATTATTCAGAGATAGCAGAGCTCAGGAATATGGGAAATTATGGAGCGATACTCGGAAAGGCTTTATATACCGGGGCGCTCGATCTCAAAACCGCCATAGAGACAGCGAGAGGGGGCTGATGGTTTGCTTGCAAAACGGATAATACCTTGCCTTGACGTAAGGGACGGAAGAGTTGTAAAGGGTGTTAATTTTTCGACACTCAAAGATGTATCTGATCCGGTCGCGCTTGCAAAATATTACAATGACAGCGGTGCGGATGAACTGGTTTTTTACGATATAACCGCAACATACGACGGCCGCAAGTTGTTTACCGACGTATTGCAGCGGGTAGCCTCCGAGATATTTATACCGCTGACGGTCGGAGGCGGTATCAACACCGTCGATGATTTCGACAGGGTACTTAAGTGCGGAGCGGATAAGGTGAGCGTCAATTCCGGGGCAATAAAGGATCCGTCTCTGATAGGCGCCGCCGCTAAAAAATACGGAGATCAGTGCGTTGTTCTGTCAATGGACGTAAAGCGTACTGCACGAGGCTTTTCCGTGTTCGCAAGGGGAGGCAGAGACGATACCGGGATAGATGCGGTACAGTGGGCGCGCCGCGGCGAGGCGGAAGGCGCCGGCGAGATCGTTCTGAACAGTATAGATACAGACGGAGTGAAGCGAGGCTTTGATATTGAGATGCTGCAGGCGGTATCCGACAGCGTTTCGATACCTGTCATTGCGAGCGGCGGCGCCGGGTGCGCGGAGGATTTCCTCCGGCTCTTCAAGCAGGTCCCGAGGGTCGATGCCGGGCTTGCGGCATCTGTATTCCATTTTGGCGAGATAAAAATACCGGAGCTCAAAAAAATGCTCAGAGACGGCGGGATAAACGTCAGGATCTGACAAATGTCAACAATTATTTTCAATTTGGGAGAATAACAATGGATTTTGATATAAATAATCTGAAATTCGACGACAATGGACTTATTCCGGCGGTAGTTCAGGATTTTTACAGTAAAAAGGTGCTGACGGTCGCTTATATGAACAGGGAAAGTCTCAGGATAAGCCTTGAAAAGGGGCTGACCTGTTTTTACAGCCGTTCAAGGCAGGAGCTGTGGCTTAAAGGGGAGACATCCGGCAATTATCAGCATATAGTTTCCGTCACTGCGGACTGCGATGCGGACGCACTCGTGATAGAGGTCATAAAAGACGGTCCCGCCTGCCATACCGGTTCTGACTCATGTTTTACAAATGAGATATATCGAAAGGAAGGGGAGGAGGAATTTTCGGTCGACAATCTGTTCTCACTGCTGAAAGACCGAAAAGAGAAAATGCCGGAGGGCTCATACACCACATATCTCTTCCAGAAGGGACTCGACAAGATACTCAAAAAGATCGGTGAGGAGAGCACAGAAGTCATTATAGGCGCGAAAAATTCAAAGGAAGAGACCGTTTATGAGCTTGCCGATCTCATGTATCATGCACTTGTTCTTATGGTCGAGTGCGGCATAACTCCGTCCGATATAAGGCGTGAGCTTGCCTCCAGGCATGTTATCGACAAAAAGGTCAAGCAGGAAAAAATGAAATGACGGAGCATTTTATATAAAAGTAGTTTTGCAAAGTTGTGCATATGAACGAATTTTCAAGCTAAAACTATTACCGGGATTGACTAAGGGAGTCAATAATGATATCATAAAGCAGGGGAGCGCGCATCTCCTGCTTTTTTTGCGGAGACTGTCCGGTGCTCTGTCTGAATTAAAATCAAAAGATAAGGAGATCTGGATTTTGAAAAAGCCGCTGCTGTTTTTATTGGTCTTGGCTCTGGTCATGTCAATCCTCTCATCCTGTGCGGATGACAGTAAAAAAAATCAGAACACGGACACCGGTACGGGCGAGTCCGGAGAAAATGAAAACGATAACGGAAGCAATGATAAAGATGAAAACGGGGAGGGGAGCGTTACGGACGACAAAAATATCCGCGCAAAGAACGCGACCGTCGTATTTCGCTCAGATATATCAGACGAGACAAGACAGGCGTATATTTCCGCGCTGGATCGGCTGGGTATCGGATGTACATATATAACGGATGACGAATATACCGGCGAGGATCCCTTCTACATACTCGTCGGAGAGACGTCTGTCATAGAGGATTACAAGGAATATCAATACGGAAAGTTGGACGGAGATTTCTCAATGTTCGCCCGCGGCGACAATATGTTGCTCATTTTCGGGGACGTTGAGTCGTCGGTCAACTGGTTGATCGAGAACAAGATCAAGGACGGAGAGCTCGTATTTGCCAAAACGTTTGAGCACATATATTACGATAAGTATTTTCTGGCGTTATATGATGATTTTAACGGGGATGCTCTTGATCTCAATACCTGGGCGTACGACGATGAGACAGAGAGGCAGGATTACGGGGGCTGGTGGGACGACAGCATGTCCTATCTCGACGGGAACGGCAACCTCGTGATCGCCGCGGATTACGTTGATGGCAAACTGCTGTCCGGGAGTGTGACCTCAAAGGGTCATGCTTATACAAAAGGATATTATGAGATCCGATGCAAGCTCCCGCTCGTGACCGGTCTATGGAGCGCATTCTGGCTGCGCGCCGGAAACGTCGGCGGAGTCGACGGCACTAGCATCGACGGAGTCGAGATAGATATAATGGAGAGCATATATAACTACAAGAAGTCCGGTGACACTTATATCAACCACGCGCTGCATTGGGACGGATACGGGCAGTATCATCAGTATGCGGGAAGCAAGACACACTATGACCTAAATGCGGAAAACAGCGTTTTCGACGGTGAGTACCATGTATTCGGCCTTGAGTGGAACGACGAGTGGTATATAATGTATATAGACGGGGTCGAAGTCTGGCGTTCAAAGGGCGCGGGCATATGCAACAGCAACGCTCAGATAGTCATGTCGATAGAATTCGGATCCTGGGCAGGGGAGCTGGATTACGATAATTATCCGGCGGCTCTCATTGTGGATTATGTAAAAGTATATCAGCAAAAGACCTGGTGAGCCTTGGTGAGGCTGACGATTTATCCCCGATGCTTTTTCAGCTATTGAAATGCCCCTTGTTTTTTGATATAATTATTTTAACTTTTCAGAAAGGAGTACTCTATACTCATGGCAAAATCCAGAAAGAAAATCAGCATGGCTAACTACATATGCACGGTGATCACGTTTGTGACGGTCATCGGCGTGATCGTAGGATTGTTTGTCGACTATGTCGGAGTAACGGTCTCGGGCGGCATCGGCGAATTGTCGGGCAGCCACACCGAATTTGTCAAACTGTTCGACATGGAAGACACCTGGGGAACTCTCTCAATAGTGGCGGCCATCGCTACAGCAGTTTTCTGCGCGCTTGGCTTTGTGCTCTCGCTGCTAAAAAACATGGGTGGTAAAAGATTCGGCAGCGCACCGATGATCGTCGGCGCAATCACCGTTTTGCTGGCGATATTCGCCATCGTTTGCGTTTTCGTCTATGGCGGAGAATATTCCGGTTCCGTAGGCGGAAACGTCATTTCCGCAGGAGTGAAGGTCGCTCCGGCGTTCGGAGCATGGTTGCTTGCCGCTTGCGGTGTCATCAGCGGCATCGCATCTGTCAGGGACAAATGATTCAAAAAGAAACAGGCGCTTTATTAAGCGCCTTTTTCTTTTTGATGAGGGTGAAAAATTAATTGTGCTCATGTATTTTCATACGATCGTAATTCTATTTGTTATAAGCCGTTTTTTACGGTAGCTATGATATTTTATTTATATATCTTTATTATTCATTCTGTCCACAAAATCTTTCTGCTTGACTGTAAGCTCCACCCAAGCAGGAACAAAGCCGCTTTTTACTGCGTTCCTTGCAGATCTGACATTTGACCAGGCACAGCAATAAAAAGGAACCTTTTCCCGTTCCAGTATTTCAGCTGCCAGGTGGCTTGTCAGCGACGAAGCAATGCCCCGCATCCGGTATTCCGGCAATACATCCACGCCTATTTGCCACATATCGTCACAGTCGGCAGAGCAGGCGGCAAGTCCGATCAGTCTGCCTGCGTCGTAGGCTCCGACGCCGAGCACGTCTAACTCCTTCCTCTTTTCACACAGAGCGTTTGACCATTCCGGGAGGTACAGTTCGGTAAAATCGGTATGATGAAGCAGCCTGGTTTCATAGTTGCAGTTTATCGGTTTCAGACGTTTTGTATCAGGAAGCCAGTACTGCGCCATGAAACAGACACGCATACCGTACTTTTCAAACTCATCATTCAAGACATGAAGGTTCGGTGTTTCGAAGCAGTGTTCGATAGGGTAGCGGTCGATATATTCATGTACGGTTTCAAAGTACTCCGGCATCACCGACGCCACGATGTTAGTTCCGTAAGAGATAAGATTGCAAACGAATGGCAACTCCAGATACCGCCGCGCATGCGGATTCGCTCCGGAACATACCACTACGTTCTCTTTCTTTTTAAAGTCTTCTGTATCGCAGTTTGCGTCGATAGCAGACTGACGCATGGCGATCTGCCAGATTTCACGATTTGTCATGATTTCTCCTTTACCAGGACTGAATTTTTGTATCGAAGGCCGAAGACGATCGAGCGCACTTTATCCTATGTGTCCGTATTACACCTTGTCGGTGGCTTGAGCGTTTCCGGTAAGCTTTGCGACCTTTCTTCGCTTTATCGCAAAGTAGATGATGCTTTGGGTCAGAGAGGTTATTGCCCAGGTTATCGGATAGCATAGATACAGCGCCGTCATTGTATGATATACAGGAAAGACGGTATATATCCAGATCATCCGAAGGACACAAACCCCCGTGAATGAAGTCAGAGTGGCTATCTCAGTGTGTCCCTCGCCTCCGAGCGCGCCGCCGCTCACCGGCATGAGCGCCGCTAGAAAATAGAATGAGTATGTTATACGCAGTCTTTCAAGCCCGTATGATATCGCCTCTTCGCTGTCTGCCATAAATGATATCAGTTCGCGTCCGAATATGACGCCCAGTCCGCCCAGGACAAGTCCGGTCGCAGACGCCATTATCATAGTGACGGCAAATATCCTGTTCATTCGCTCGGGCCTTTTGGCTCCGAGACACTGAGATGTGAAAGTTATCGCCGCATATTGGAATGAAGAGACTGCCGCCCAGATTATTTCCTCAAACGCATCGCTCGCCGTATTTCCCGCGATCGCAGCTTGTCCTATCGTATTTACCGCGGACTGGAGCATGACGTTAGACAGGGAAAACGCAGAGTTCTGAAGCCCTGCCGGAAAGCCTATTTTCATAAGCCGGAGAATTTTTGACATCTTTGGCTTTGCGCCGCGGAATATCAGACGGAAAGGCGAATCCAGCCGCGACAGGCGGATAATTACAAGCAGTGCGGACAGAGCCTGAGATATAACGGTAGCCAGAGCGACACCGAGCACGGACAGGTTGAACCCCGCCACGAAAACTATATTGAGAGTGACATTCAAAAGTCCGCTGAGTGCAAGATACAGAAAGGGGCGTCTCGTGTCTCCGAGAGCGCGCATAAGGGCGGCTCCGAGATTGTATATAAGAGTGAAAACTATTCCGCAAAGGCAGACGCTTATATAAAGAGTTGCTCCGTCAAGGATGCCGTTCTCATCAGGCGTTCCCATTAGAGAGAGGACCGGACGCGCGAAAGCTATGCTTAGGACGGAGCCCGGGATACCTATCATCAGAGCCGTCGGCAGTATGGAGTCTGACAGTTCACGCATATTCTTCTCGTCGCCAGCCCCGTAAAAATAAGAGGCGAGCACGTCGGCTCCTACCGATATGCCGAGAAAAAGATTGGTGAACATGCCGAACAGCGCGGTCGTAGATCCGACCGCGCTGAGCGCTTCGTCTCCTGCAAATCTGCCGACAACTATCGTATCTGCGGCATTGTACAGCATTTGTAGCATCCCTGACAGCATGAGAGGAAGCGTGAACGTAAATACCTTTTTTATGACCGACCCCTCAAATATATTGAAAGATCTTGTTTTGCTCATGCTCATGTCCGTCCACCTTCCGGCTGCAGACCGCCGTCTCCGTATATCAGACGCTCTCCCACGTCACATCCGGGGGGCAACAGCGCCATAGCTATGAAAAGTTCCTCTCCGTTCTCATCCTCAAGATAAGCATACTCTCCCTCTATCCTGGTCACGGTGAAAACATTTATTGACATAATAATGCCTTTTTCGCTCCTTTTTATTGCTTTCGTCTCAATGATTCATATATCCACGTTTATAGTTTATCGCGTCCGTCCGTATACCGCTGTTATTTGAGAAACTCGGGCGTTATTTATCGCGATCATTTGTATATTGAGGTCATTTTATATTGAGATCATTTATATATTGCGTTCATTTGTGATATTTTTTTCCGGCAGATATCGTAAGAGAACGGTACAAAGCCTCCGCGAGTATAACACGCATCAGCTGGTGGGGAAATGTAAGCGGCGATACGGACAGAAGAAGATCGCAGCTCTGCTTTACATGATCGGACAGACCGTATGAGGAGCCTATAATAAAACATATTTTTCCGCTCCTGCCGGACGCTTCGGTTATTTTTTCGGCGAGCGCCTCGGATGAAAACATACGCCCCTCTACACAAAGCGCTATACGAAATGCGCCGTCCGGGATCGCGGACAGTATTTTTTCTCCCTCCGTCCGGAGAGCTTTTTCTATCGCGCCTTTATCTTCTTTCTCTCCGAGCCGCTCCTCTTTTATCGAGATATTCTCTATTTTTGAATAAGCTCTTATTCGTTTTTCGTATTCAGCTACTGCCTCGGTTATATAACTCTCTTTTACTGTGCCGACGGAGATCACGGTGACAGTCATCTTCTGCGGCCTCCCGATATACGGGCAAGAGAGGAAAGTCCCTCTGCCAGCGCCTCGCACAGCAGTGTGACATCCTCCTCGGTATTCTCTTGCGAAAAACTTATCCTCAGCGAACAGTCCGCCTCCGCCGGAGTCCTGCCGAAAGCTATCAGAGCAGGGGACGCGGAGTGACCGTGCGAATTCGAGGAACAAGCTGATCCGCTGGAAACATATATATTCTTAGAGGATAAGAAGTGGAGCATCGTTTCGCTCTTTATGCCGGGGAGAGTTATATTGACTATATGCGGAGCAGGGGAGGGCGGGATCGTCGCCGAAATTTCGGAAAGCGCCGGATCACATAGCAGGCGGTCTATCAGCATGGAGCGGAGGCGGGACATTTTTTCGGTATTTTCACGAAAATGAAGGGCATGATCGTTTGCCGCTTCTCCGAACGCGCACATCGCGGCGACATCCTGCGTTCCGGATCTGAGCGAGCTCTCCTGTCCTCCGCCGTAAATAAGCGGGGAAAGACCGCGGCTTTTTATAGTACCGGCGCTTATGATCAGAGCGCCGGCTCCCTTCGGTCCGCCTATTTTATGCGAGCTGACAGTCATGAGGTCAACTCCCAGATCCTTTAAGCTCAGCGGTATCTTCATATATGCCTGCGTTGCATCTGTATGTATCAATGCATCAGGGCATTTTTTGCGTATTAGCGCAGATGCGCTTTTTATATCGTATATTGCGCCTGTCTCATTATTTACCGTCATTATAGTCACGAGAAAGGTATCCTTTGTCAAAGCTTCATCAAGCTCTCTGAGATCGAGCTTCCCGCCAAATGTCGATATGCTGACGGCGGAAAATCCGGACTGCCCGAGCCTTTTTACAGGCTCGGAGACGGACGCGTGTTCGCCTGCGGAGGTTATGATCCTGCCGCCTCGGAAACGCTCCTTGGAGAAAGCTCTTCCGAATATCGCAAGATTGTTAGCCTCGCTCCCGCAGGAGGTGAATACAAGCGTATCGCCGCGCGCGCCGAGCGTTGACAATATCCGTGAGCGCGCTGTCTCAAGTTGTTTTTCAGCTTTTGCTCCGAGCGTGTGGAGGGAGGAGGGGTTGCCGTAAAAATCGCGGGAGACAGAGATGTATTTTTCCAGCGCCGCATCAGTCATGCGTGTTGTCGCGCTGTTGTCAAGATATATTTCGCGTTCCATATTTCAGAACTTGACCTCATTTATTATTTTGCTCACCTCGGCAAGATGGCTTTCGTAATTTTCTTCAAGAGCGGTGTACAGGAATGAATATCCGTACGATCCGTCCTGGCATATTATCTGATACGCCCGGTAGGTCCGTCCCTCGTATACATAGCGGTATTCAAAGCTCTGCGCCGATCTTGCATTTCCGATGGTCGCCTGCTGTCCGACCGATATCTCTTCAAACGATGAGGTGGAAAGCATCAGCCCCGCTTTACATTCTGCATAATACTCTTCAAAGGTCATTTGCTTTGATGAGGATAGGCGGATCAGGCTGACGTTCGAACGGTCGTCCGCACTGACGTATGCGCCTGCCATTTCCTCGGAAATATAGGGTATCCAGCTCTCCGGGACATAGAGCTCAAAACCGCATATCCGTTTGTCCGATATCAGCACGTTCCCGCTTGCCCCGGATGAGGAGGCTTTTTCATAAAAAACGACATTTCCGGTCATTTTCCCGACATCTTCGACATAATAGTCAAAGTAACTGACTCCGTCGGATTTTTCTGCATCCAGAGCCGTAAAGGTAAAGGTAAAGAATCTTTCGCCGTAGGATGCGAATATCTGCATGACTGAGTATTTTTGACTGTCATATTCAAGCTTATACACGTACTTAACGGCGGAATCGGAATTTCCAAGAGTTGTGGTCTGTCCGTCTGTTATCATCTCAACGGCTCCCGCAAATGCTGAGGATTCGATGCAGCTTCTGAAATATTCGCCGATATCATCCGGCTGCTTTCCCTCAGCCAGCGATACCGTCGTATATACCGACCTTCCGAGCGCGCTGTCAAAATTCATGATATAAGCCGCGCTGACTGCTCCTGTCTCGCCTACGCTCCACGCGTCCGGGATATAAAAGGAATATCCGGTGATTTCCCGGTCGCACACGGCTTTCATGCCGTCCGGAGCTCCGTCTCCGGAACAGGATACAAGAGCGAGCATAATTGCTGCCGTCAGAATGATCAGTATGATTCTTTTCATTTTAAAGCTCCGGCAAAGCCGGGTATCCTTTCTTTTATTGATCTCTGTTTTCGATATCGATATAGAGTTTTATTTATCTGTCCGAAGAACATAAGACGAAAAACGCCGTCGAAATAAGACATCTGAAATCGCCGTCGAAATAAGTCGTCGGAAAATGCTGTCTGAAAACGCCGTCGCAAAACGCTGTCGAAATGAACTGTCGGAAAAAAACGTCGATATCGGCTGTCTGAAAAAGCCGTCGCAATATGCTGTCGTTAAATTTGCGCCGGGCATTGCGGAAGAGCATCAGTCTGAGAGCTTCATGACTTGTTCAGCCGCGCTGATTATGCCTATTTTTCCACTCTCATATGTAAGGCTTCCCTGGAAAAATGCGGTATAAGGCGGTCTCACGGGTCCGTCTGCGGACAGCTCTATTGAGGAGCCCTGGGTGAAGTTGCCGGCCGCCATTATGACCGGATCTGAGTATCCGGGCATATCCCACGGCTCGCAGGTGACAAAGGAATCTACGGGAGATCCGTACTGGATACCGCGGCAAAATGCTATAAGCGCGTCGGCACTGCCGCATTTTACGCTCTGGATTATATCGGAACGAAACGTGCTGTATGAGGGCTCTGTTTCAAAGCCCATTTTTTCGAATATGTATGCGGCGAGGTGAGCTACCTTCAGCGCCTGAGCGACCGTGTGAGGCGCATAGAAAAAGCCTTTGTACATCGCCTTATTGTTTCCGAGCGTGGCGCCCACCTCGCTGCCGGATCCCACAGAACTGAAACGGTAGGAACACAGCTCGATAGCTTTTGCGCTGCCCGCAAGATATCCTCCGCTCTCAGCCATTCCGCCGCCTGGGTTCTTTATAAGAGATCCGATAATAAGATCGGCTCCGACCGCAGTCGGCTCCTGCTCCTCGGTAAATTCACCGTAGCAGTTGTCACAAACTACATAAGCCTTGAATCCGACGTTTCTCACTTCCTTGATAAGGTCTCCTATCTGTGATACGGTAAGAGTCGGGCGATCCATATATCCTTTTGATCGCTGTATATAGACCATTTTGACTTTGTCTCCGTATTTAAGGAGAGCTGATTTTATTGCGGGGATATCGGGAAGTCCGTTCCTGTCAAGTCCGACCTCTTTATATATCACGCCGAAGTCGGCAAGCGATCCATCTCCGTTCGCTCCGTTTATACCTATGACCTCATCGAGAGTATCATAGGGCTTTCCTGTTACTGAGAGCATTATATCTCCCGGGCGGAGAAGACCGAACAGCCCTATCGTCAGAGCGTGTGTTCCGCTGAGTATCGAATGACGTACCAGCGCCGCCTCCGCACCGAACACCTCAGCATACACCTTTTCAAGCGTATCTCTGCCGAGATCGTTGTATCCGTATCCGCTGCTGGCGGCAAACATGCTCTCGGATACGCGGTGGGTCTTAAAGGCATCCATAACTTTTTTTGTATTTTTTTCGGATATTTTGTCTATTCTCTTGAAAATCGGTTCAAGTGCTTTTTCAGCTTCATCAACAGTCGAATTTAAGTCTATTTTGTACATAATTGTTTACTATACCTGCCTTGTGCCTGTTTTTGCGATCAATTTCCTTTTTAAATTGTCTTTAAATTTTGATTTATCTCGGATTTTGCTTATGTCGTATTTTCAGAAATGTCGGAACCTGCGATTTTTACTATTGCGTCCTCAAGCATTTTTGAGTCACTCAGGCTCAGCCGCTGTATGCCGTTATCTGCATCGAAGGGTATTCTTAATGATGCTATGCGTTCGGCACAGGAGACAAGCGGAAGTGAGGATGAAAATGTGATGTCGTCGGAGCGTATCTCCGGGACTGTGGAAATGCCCGCGGTTTTCAGTTCTTTTTCGATCTTATCTGTAAGCTCGGACGTATACATAGTAGTTTTGTCTTTTATTAGCAGTGTTATATTGCCCGCTGAGATCCGGCTGTCAGATCCGGCAATAGGCGCGGGCGCAATGGCGATCAATGTTCGAGCTCCTGCCATCTCAGATGCGCATCCGGCGCCACGGTGCATTTTTTCCTCGGAAAAGCAGAATGCAAATACAAGGTCGCGGTTTCTTTTTGCCTCTGAAAGGCGGAGTATCGCACGGCACATTGTTGCCGCGACGACGCGGTTCTTTACATTGACACCGCTGATCATGCCGTCGTGTTCTTCATGTCCGGAGCAGACGGATAACGTATCTCCGGGCGAGAGGCCGGAGCCGTCTATATATTCCGCAGATCCGTCCTCATTTCCTGAGAACCGAAATACCGAGCCGTCAGCACGGTGCAGGTCGGACTTCAGATCGTTTTTCGGATCCGCTCCGGAGATCGGGGCAAAATATGCGCGCGCCGGCTCGGCAGATGTAATGTAATACCCGGGCTCGTCCGCCGGGCAGAGAAACATAACGCGTTCTCCTTTACCGTCGCCGGGCAGGGTCACTATAAGATCGCCGAGCGGATCGGTGTCGAATTTCGCTCCGGTACACGACAGCTCGCTCTCTATCGTGCGACGCATCGCATCTCCGAACCCGGAGACCGCGGGTGCGCGGCACAGCTTTTTAAGGATTTCAGTCATATAAGTCCGCCTTTCAATCATTCCGGAAAGTCCGGATATCATATTAATAAAGCTCCCGTTTTCAGCAAGGCAAACGCAAGTTCAGAGACCGCCGTCAGGTCGTCCTCTGCGATCACGCAGGAGGGGGAATGCAGATACCTTGTCGGAATGCTGAGGGCAAGGACCTTGCATCCGCTGCCGCTTTTCTGGATATGCGAAGAATCATTGCCTCCGCTCTTATATTTTTTTATCTGGGCGCGGATATTTTTTTCATCTGCGGTCCTGATCGCTACCGAAACCAGCTCTTGTGAATAAACCGTACCGTTGTCTATGATGGAAATAACTCCTCCGTCACCCTGGCGGGCGGCACACTTATGAGCGGGTACGTCCGGAAGGTCCGATACAGCGGTAGTCTCAAGCACCATAGCATGGGTCGGAGAGATCGAGCTTGCTGCGGTTGCGGCACCGCTCAGACCTATCTCCTCCCGCGTTCCGAACACAAAATATGTGTCGCACGGAGGGCGCAGCTTTATGCTCCTTATACGCCGGAGCATATCTGCCATTATGAAGCAGCCGGCGCGGTCGTCGAGTGCTTTACCCTTGATCTTTCCGTCTCCGAACTCGACAAAGTCTGAGTCAAAGACCGCGAGAGAGCCCTTTCCAGCAAGGTCGAGAGCCTCTTTATCAGAAGACGCGCCGATGTCTATAAACAGATTTTCCGCTTTAGGCGCTCTAGACCTTTCATCACGGGATTGCATATGGATAGGCTTAGAGGATATTACTCCTTTTATAAGCTGTCCTCCGTTTCCTTGTATAGTGATTCTTTTCCCGCATAGGATACGCGCATCCATTCCGCCGACGCCGGTGAAGCACAGCCCGCCGCATCCGTCTGCTCCGGTCACCATGAATCCGACTTCATCCATATGCGCTGATATCATCAGACGCATGTCGCTGCGCTCCCCGCGGACATAAGCTATAAGATTTCCGACTCCGTCCTCCGTTATTGAGTCCGTCAGGGAAAATATTTCTCTCTTTATGATCTCTCTTATCTCATTTTCGTATCCCGACGGGCCGAAAGCCAGGGAAAGTTCTTTAAGAAAATCTATATTTTTCAGCATATTTATTTACCCCCGGACGCTCATATTTTAAAAAGGCATGTCCGCACCGAGGCAGAAATGGCTGAGCACATCGCTGCGGCATCGCTCAGGGAGACAGTCTCGCCCGGCGTATGCATGCCCCCGAGCGGGATAGAGATGTTCACAGAGGGGATACCTCCGCAAAGCAGAGGTATGTGCGTTCCGTCGGTTCCTATATTGGTCGCTTCCGCCACCGTCTGTACCGGTATCCCGAGACTGCGCACGGCATTTATAAAACGACAGGTCAGATCATGATCAGTCAGGACAGAGTATGATACTGAAAATCCTCCGCGCCGGTCGAGCGTCTCCTTGCGGTCAGCTCCGGCGACAGAAAGAAAATTAACATCGGCGATCATCGCAAAGTCGGGTCTTATTTTCGGCACTCCGCGCCGAGCCCCCAGATGTATGCCGGCCTCCTCTGCGGCGGACAGAAGTATCACGGTATTCATCTTCCTATCGTGTTTGTCGGTATCCACTAGCGCGCATATAGCCGTCGCCGCACAAATCCTGTTGTCAAGTCCGGCGCCGTATATGACGTCCTCGGTCATGTGTAAAACGGGAGACAAAAAAGTCACCGGATCGCCGATCGATACGGATTCGCGGAGCCTGGAGTCATCTATACCGGTATCGATCAGCAATTTGTTTATCGGCAGGCTCTTGCCGGCATCTTCTGCCGAAAGCAGGTGCGGCGGAGTAGAAGTCAGTATGCCGTATACATCATTCCTGCCGTGTACGAGCACTTCAGACGCAGACGCCGCTCCGGGGTCCGGTGATCCAACCGGACTTACCGACAAAAAGCCTCCGCCGGCGAATCCGCTCACCAGCATCCCGACTGTATCGAAATGCGCGTCTATCAAGAGAGTCGGAGCGCTGGCATCATCCGCGTCGAAATGCAGAAAAATATTTCCCGTACTGTCGAACTCGATCGAGTCACAAAGCGGCGAAAGAAAAGCTGATATGGTCTCTCTGTCTTTTTCGCGGAAGCGGTAAACGCAGGGAAAAGAGGACAGCAGCCGAGTCATTTCATATATTTTCTCCATTTTTCATCCGTTCCTTTCATGCTTTGCGGCTTTAATATACCTTGATTATAAATCGATCGCGTCTGAGTTTGCTTTGTTACAGCTGTATTTTTATTTATCGTATTTATTCGGCTTCATTTTTGTTTGTTCTTGATTTTTATACATTATTTTTGCTTTGTAAATATTTATTTACTATTTCCGAGAATTTTTCTCCTCTTTCTTCAAAATTGCGGAAGTTGTCGAAACTTGTGCATGCCGGAGACAGTATCACATTGTCATGTAGAGGAGTTGCTAAGGAGATCGCGTGCAGCACGGCGGACTCAAAATCGCGCTCCCGGAATATCGGTATAGCTGAGCCTGACGCGTCAAAAGCGGCGAGTATTTTGTCCGCCGCCTCTCCGGTAACTACTGCGGCGCGGACGCGTCCCGCAAGCTCGCCCGGAAGGCTGTCGAACGGGACCCCCTTGTCTCTCCCGCCGAGGATCAACACAGACATGCCTCCGACAGCTTTTATCGTTGCGGCGGTACGGGCCGGCGAGGAATCTATCGAGGAGTCGTAACATCGCACTCCGTTTATATTTGCGACGAGTTCTGAGCGGTGTCTCAGACCGCGGAAACTTCCCGCAACGGCGGAAATATCTTTCCCTTCGACATAGCCGTAGGTCATTGCCGCGGCGGCCATATAATTTTTGAGATTGTGTATACCAGGGAGCAGTATCTTATCCGAGCGGAACAAATATTCGCTTTCATTCCCGTCGTATCTGAGGACATTTTTGCCGTCGATATAGATATATCTGTTTTTCCCGAAAGTGTGTATGAGCTTATCAAGCGTAAGAACAGCTGAGAACATCGTCCTGTCTGCGATCGAAAGCGCTAGAGCGGAGCATTCCGGGTCGTCTGCGTTCAATACAGCCTCACGAGTATTTTCAAGTATGTGAGTTTTTGCCTCGCGGTATTCCGAAAAGTCGCGGTGCCAGTTTAGGTGGTTGGGAGTTATGTTGGTTATCAGGGCACGTTCGGAGCGCGGGCGTGTATACATCAGCTGAAAGCTCGAAAGTTCAGCTACTACCGTACCGGTCTCCGAACGTGCCCTG
>CALWTR010000013.1 GCA_944384525.1 uncultured Clostridia bacterium | reverse complement strand
CCCGTCATGATCAAAGAAAAAGCCGTCATGCGTAAAGCCGACGGGGCGGAGCGAGAGTTCAGATGATGCGGGCAGAGCAATAAGATCCTCCGGAGTCGTCTCGGCACCGTTGACTCTCAGGGCGCGGACCGCGCCTCTGTGCATAGCCGCCTCAAAGTCAGGATACTCTCGTCCGAGCAGAGCTCTCATCCTGTCCATAAATTTTTCCGGAAATTCCATACTGCGCTCACCTCCGCGTCACCGCCTTATTTACTCACAAAATTATATATCAATCCCGTCCGGCTGTCAATATCGGTGAGGCGGACAAATTTTCCGGCATTCATTGACTTTGCCGATATATATATGGTATAATCTAAAAAAGAGATATATTTATATCAAAAATCAAGACATATCCCACATCGCAAAATCAGACGGTCAGCCGCACCGGGATCACACTCAGACGCTCTCCGGCAAAAATAAGAAAAGAAAAGGCAGAAGGGAAAGGCAGATATGAACAGAAAGAAGAATTACCCGCTTTATCAGACCACCGTTTTTGAGGATTTCCGCATAATGACGGAAAATGTAGCGAAGAGATATCCTGACCGATACGCATTTACATACAAGAAAAATCCGCGTGATACCGAGGTCGTGCATGTTACATATGCGCAGGCCAGGGAGTACATAAGAGCTCTCGGTACCGGTGAGGTCGAGCTTGGCATGCGCGAAGAAAAGGTAGCTATAATCGGAGACAGCAACTACAACTGGGTCATGGCGTATTTCTCGCTCATGAGCATAGGCGCCGTTACGATCCCGATAGATAAGGATCTTCCCGTTCAGGATATAGCTTCGATACTCAACACCGCGGAGTGCAAATATATTTTCTACAGCGGATCGATAGATGAAAAAGTAAAAGAGCTCCTCACTCTCGTTCCCACGATAACTATGCTTGTGGCGATGACGCCGACGGGTATCGAAGGGGTAAAGACGATGGAGGAGATCGCCGCACGCGGAGATGATCTCTACAAGGCAGGCGACAATACATATTACGACTATAAGCTGGATCCCGACAAGCTCGCATCAATAGTTTTCACGTCGGGAACTACCGGCAAGGGCAAGGGAGTTATGCTTACCCAGACCAATATAGTTTCGGATATGACTCAGGGTATGTACAACTTCGCGATAACTGATAAGACGATGTGTGTTCTGCCGCCGCATCACACGTTCGGCTCGACCGTCAATCTGGTGGGGCATTACGCACAGGGCTGTGAGATATGCATGTCAAACGGACTTAAGTATATACTCGGAGAGCTCAAGGAATATCAGCCGACTCATCTCGTACTTGTCCCGCTGTTTGTTGAGACCTTCCATAAGAGGATCTGGGCGGAGATAGAGAAGCAGGGTAAGGAGAAGCTTGTCAGGCGTATGATGAAGATATCCAACGCGCTAAGACGCGTCGGCATAGATCTGAGGAGAAAGCTGTTTGCACAGATACTTGCCAATTTCGGCGGAAAGCTGCAGATGATAATCTGCGGCGGAGCGGCGCTTAACCAGGACGTTATAGACGATTTTGACGCGCTCGGGATAACGATACTGAACGGGTACGGCATAACCGAGTGCTCCCCGCTCATCTCCTGCAACCGCAACGAATACCAGAAGACCGGCTCGGTCGGTACCCCGATCATAGGGGAAAAGGTCAAGATACTGAACCCGGACGAGAACGGCGAGGGCGAGATATGCGTAAAAGGACCGAACGTTATGATAGGATACTACAACGATCCGGAGGCGACCGCCGCGGCGTTTGACGATGAGGGCTATTTCCGCACCGGGGATTACGGCCGCCTTGACGATGAGGGCTGGATATACATAACCGGCCGCCTTAAGAACCTTATAATCCTTTCAAACGGAAAGAACGTATACCCGGAGGAGCTTGAGACGGATATAAAGGGAGTTTACGGCGTGAATGAGGTCGTAGTATATGAGGGTACCCTTCCTACAAAGGCTCAGACGGGAATAATTGTAGCGGAGATATATCCTGATTATGAGGCACTCGAGGCGCACGGTATAACTGACGTGCAGAAATATTTTGACGATGCGATAAAGAAGATAAATGCGCGCAACGTGTCCTATAAGCAGATAGCTAAAGTCAAGATAAGGACAGAGGATTTCCCGAAGAACACCTCACGCAAGATAACGAGATTCAAGATAGATAAGAGCATAGACTGATATCCTGCTTATGTTCAGGTTTCTTCGCCGGGCGCGCCGTGCTTTGAATTATTTAAATCGGTTTGCTCGGTCGGATCAAAAAATCAAAGTATTTTTCAAATGGCGAAAAAAGCGCGGTCTCCGTTCAGGAGAGCCGCGCTTTTATGATCTTATAGGAGAGTATCGCGAGAGCCAGCTTGAATGCGTCGAGCGTAAAGCTGCCGTCAGTGCTTGTGCTGAAAGCAGGGATATCATTGCCGCTGCGTGGGAAAAAGTCGACGTCGGTCTTGTAGGAAACGCGAAGGGCGGGGAGCCGCCGGACCAGGAGTTTTGATTGATAAACGGCATCGGAAAGTAACACGTCACACCTCCGTTAACGGTTTGTTCTGAGTGTAGTTTTTCACGGCGTCGTTTTTTTATACCTGTTTTGCCTGTTTTTGTACATGTTTTGTACGGCTCTGTTTTAAGATAAGTAAGATCCATAAATGTACATGAATATAATAGAGCGCAATTTTTGTCAGATATTGCATTTCCGACCGAGGTTTGATATAATAGAGAAAAACAAAAATCATTCGGAACAGGAGAAAAGATCGTGTTAAAAGAAGGTATGCAGGCACCGGCGTTTACGCTCGCGGATAAAGACGGAAAAATAATTTCTCTTTCTGATTTTCTCGGCAAAAAAGTTGTCCTCTACTTTTATCCCAAGGACAATACCCCGGGATGCACGCGGCAGGCGTGTGCTTTTGCGGCGGCATACGGCGATTTTGAAAAGAAAAACGCCGTCGTGATCGGGATCAGCAAGGACAGCGTTTCATCGCATCTTAAATTTGCGGAAAAATACAATCTGCCTTTTATTCTGCTTTCCGATCCTGATCTGCAGGCGATCCAGGCATACGGAGTATGGCAGGAGAAAAAGCTTTACGGTAAGACAAGCATGGGCGTTGTCCGCACGACTTTCCTGATCGACAAGCAGGGCAAGATAGTAAAAGTCATGCCCAAAGTCAAGCCGGACACAAATGCGGCGGAAGTCCTGGAAATGCTGTGAGCGCGACGGCAAAAAATTTATATATTTTTCCTTTATCCCGTCAGACTTATTCTTTTATTTATTATTGAGAGCTTATTTAATTTATTATTGAGAACTTATTTAATTATTCAGGGCTTATTTCAATTTTTGATTTTTAATTATTGGTTATATTTTATATGTCTTATTAATTTGCTTTTTCTTTTTATAGCTCTTTGCACGCAATTTGTTTTAGTTTACCCTGCGATTTGTTTTTCGGCGGTTACCGGAAAACGCAGGAGTAAGTTAACCGCGATAAATATATAAAAAATTTTACAGCCCTGTCCTGAGGATAGGGCTGTAAATCATATATGCTGAATTGCGGGGGAACTTTTAAATCGAATCATTGATGTATTTTGAGGTTATTCCAGGGCTGTTTAAGCAGTTTTGGGGCGGGGCTTCAGCGGGCCTCGTTTTTTATTGATTTTGCTTTACGCTATCGCCGCTCCGCATGGGGAAATGCGACGGAGGATCAGGCACAAAGAAATTCCCGGGGAGGTATCCCTCCGGTTTTTTGACCGACAGCATATTGATCGGGATCCCCTGAGAGGAAAAATTCTCCTCGTATTCCGTCATGACGTTTCCGTCATTCCACTCCGATGCGTGCAGGTCGTATGTGACGATATCCGGCCGGAGCCCCATCGCCGTCAGTTCCTCAAGCGAAAAATCAAAAAGCCCGCGGTTGTCCGTCTTGAAGCGCAGTTCACCGCCGTCCTTCAGCAGTGAAAAGTATATATACAGGTATTTTCTGTATGTCAGACGGCGCTTTGCATAGCCTTTCTTGCTCCATGGGTCGGAAAAATTCAAAAATATTTTATCTACGCTCCCGGGCGCGAACCACTCACAAAGAGAGTCAGCACCGCCGATGATAAAGCGCAGATTGTCGCCCGGGCGCTCGGATGCGCGTGCCGCCGCTTTTTCCGCCGCCAGGACTATGCAGTCGGATACTTTTTCGAGCGCATAAAAGCGCGCGCCCGGATGTATCCTTGCCATCTCGCAGGCAAATCCGCCCTTTCCCGCGCCGACCTCGAGATATATTTCGCGCTCATCCTCTCCGCATGGATCTATCGGCTCGGCGGGCTTTTCTGCAAGCAGATACGATACCGCCGCGAGCCTTGCCTCGCCGTTTTTCTTTTTTCTCATCCTCATGTGACAGGGATCCTCTCGTCGATATTTTTATTCAGCGCCTTTCAGCGGCTCATCATGCCGTTGATTTGACTATATAAGTTTACTTATAAATAACTTTGGCATATAACTGTGCGCTTGACCGCGCAGTTATATGCCGGCAGGTTTTACGGGTGCTGGCGGCGGCGTTCTGAGTGCGGCGTCAGCAGAGACCGATGCGGCGGGGAAATACGCGTCCGCTCATCAGTGTCGCTCTGGCGGGGGCGGCTTGCTCTTTCGGCAAAGACCGATAACGCAGAGAAAATCGTCCGCCATTATAACGGCGATATCAGAAGAATGCGCCGGCGGCGGTCAGATTGGCTCTTATCGTCTTGACGTCCGCGTCGCTCACCGTCGTTCCGGATTTTGCGGCGACTGCCGCCGCCGCGCCTGCGGCCTGGCCCAGAGTCGTTACGGTCGGGATACAGCGGCAGGAGGCCTGCGCCTCATGGGTGCAGGATATGCATCTGCCGGCAACGAGCAGGTTGACGGATCCCTTCGGAACGAGACAGCGGTAAGGTATCGTATAATATTCACCTTTGGGGAAGTAGTAGTGGCTGGTCCCGCTGCCTTCCGGGTTATGTATATCTATATCGTAATTGCACGCGGCTATCCCATCGTCAAATTTGCGGAACGCGAGCAGATCCTCCTTGGTGAGCAGGTATTCTCCGTCGATCATGCGGCTCTCTCGTGCTCCTATCGAAAGCGCGGTAGAGATCAGTACGGCATTCTCGCATCCGGGCGCGTATTCGCGCAGGAATTTTATGAATTCAAGCACCTGCTCCCGAGCCTCGCACTCTGCGGCGGTGACGTCAAAGGCATTTGTAGGATCGCGCTTTACTATCCTTGTCGTATTGAAGTGTATTATAGAGTCGACCGTGGTGGGGAACCAGAGCACATCCTCACGGATATTCTTGATCTTTCCGGCGGCGCGGAGCTCCTTGTATTTCTCCTGTACCGTCCTGCGTGCGGCGGCAAACTTCTCCTTGTCTACATTGGCGACGCGGAAGCAGAGCGTCATAGGCTGGCAGAGGTGATCCTCATCTCGTCCGAGACGCGTGCTGAATCCCGCCTTATATGTGAGTTCGGCATCTCCGGTCGCATCTATGAAATAGCGAGCGGCGAGCCTCAGATTTCCGGAGCGGGTCGCAAGCGTTACCGCGTTTATCTTGCCGCCCTCCGCCTCCACATCCGTGAGACGAGCGTGGAAGAGCAGTTTTACGCCCGCAGAGAGGCACATGCGGTTCAGAACTATCTTGACATATTCCTCGTTAAAGGTAGACATAGGGAGATGCGCGTACTTGGTCTTTCCCTCTATCTCATCCGACAGAGCGATTATGTTTTCCGTTATTTCGGTAAAAAGCCCTGCAGAGAGCACGAGACGTTTTCCGTCCCGCTCGGTGCAGTATGGCATGAATGGGTTTACGAGATTCAAGGACGCCGCGCCGCCCAGCGCGTTAGTCGCCTCACAGAGTATGACCGAGAGTCCGTCACGGGCCGCCTGTATTGCAGCCGCCGCTCCGGTAAAGCCGCCGCCTATAACGGCGAGGTCAAATGTTTCCATATCACTTACCTCCATGCTGTTGCATTTTTATCGGCAAACGCCGAAATTATTATATATAAAAATAAAATAGCTTGATATTTCCGGAATTATTATATGACTATAAATATTTACATTATCGTACTGCCGCGCCGGCACGATGAAAGATCAATTCGTTTATAAGACTATTTCGGGCGCGAGCGGTACTGCATAAAAGCTGTATGTCAGCCCGGTGATCACTGCCGTGCCGTCAGGATCGTTTATGCCGGGACAGGTTGCCGGATCATTCGGCACATTGTATCTCCGGGAGCCTGCCATAGAGCTCATTCAAACGGTGGAATTTCTTCCGGTCGATCGTTTCGAGCTGAGACGCGGTCACACGGTATCTCCAGTTTCCGTTCGAGGTACCCGGCGTGTTCATACGGGTATCTGATCCGAACATGAGTATATCCTGTATCGGGAAGATGACCGAGCCTGCGTGAGAGGCGAGCATCGAGCGCAGTATATCGAGGTAGGAGCTGTTCCATTCCTCTTTCGGGTAGCCGAAGTATTCCGCAATATCCGCGCGGGTCTTTTCGTCAGACTCCCACATATAGCCGAGCAGGGTATTGTTGTCGTGAGTACCGGTGTAGGCGAAGCAATTGTTTTCATAGTTGTGGGGCAGGTGAGGGGAATCCTTATCGCCGAGAAAGGCAAACTGGAGCACGCGCATGCCGGGGAAGCCGGAGTAGTCTACGAGCCGTCTCACCTTATCGGTTATATCGCCGAGATCCTCGGCAATCACGGTTTTTCCGTTCGCCTCGCTCTTTATCGCGTCTATGAGGAGGCGTCCTCCGCCCTTCTGCCATTTTCCTGATTTTGCACTGGCGGCGTCCGCAGGAACGCTCCAAAAACTCTCAAAGCCTCTGAAGTGGTCTATCCTGACCCCGTCGAATATCTCGAGTGCGCCGCGGACTCTCTCGCGCCACCATGAAAAGCCGT